>NZ_PYCI01000112.1:0-22901 GCF_003015105.1 Chroococcidiopsis sp. CCALA 051
CTCCCTTGTCTCCCTTGTCCCCCTTGTCTCCCTTATCCCCTGTCCCGTCTTCTATCTTTTTTTCAGTGTTTAACATAACTTAATATAAAGATAGAGTAGGTTTGATTTTGGCTTTATATCCATGCTAAGTAGGTTAGCGAGCGATCGCAAATCGCGTGTTGTCGTCATTGGTGCTGGAATTGGTGGACTAACGGCGGCGGCGCTGCTTGCCCGTCGCGGCTACCAGGTTTTAGTCTTAGACCAGGCAATCGTCCCTGGAGGGTGTGCCTCGACTTTCCAACGTAAAGGATTTACCTTCGATGTCGGCGCGACTCAGGTAGCTGGTTTAGAACCAGGTGGAATTCACCACCGCATCTTTACCGAACTAGAAATCGAGCTACCAGAAGCAACGCCTTGCGATCCTGCCTGTGCGGTATATTTACCAGGAGAGACTCAACCGATTAATGTTTGGCGCGATCGCGCCAAATGGAAAGCTGAAAGAGAAAGACAATTTCCTGGCAGCGATCGCTTTTGGCAATTAATAGACAATCTATTTCAAGCGAGTTGGGCATTTCAAGCCCGCGATCCGGTTTTACCACCCCGCAACATCTGGGATTTGTGGCAACTGACGCAAGCCGTTCGTCCAGGGACTTTAACTACCTTACCCTATACCTTTTTGACCGTGGGCGATGCTTTACGGGGACACGGTTTGGAAGACGATTGGCGGTTGCGGACGTTTTTAGATTTGCAGTTAAAACTTTACTCCCAAGTCGATGCAGAGGAAACAGCTTTACTTTATGCGGCTACAGCATTAAGCGTTTCCCAATCACCGCAAGGATTGTCTCACCTTCACGGTAGTATGCAGGTGTTGAGCGATCGCTTGGTAGAAGCTTTAGAAAAATATGGTGGCAAGCTGCTGATGCGCCATAGTGTAGAGAAAGTTTTAGTTGAAAACGGCAAAGTTAAAGGTGTTTTGGTGCGCAACCAAAAAACTAAAGAAGTCAGGACAGAAACCGCAGACGAGATCGTGGCTAACGTTACGGTACAAAACTTAGTTCAGTTGTTGGGTAGAAATGCCCCCCAAGGTTACAAGCAACGTGTCGATAAATTACCCGAAGCATCGGGGGCTTTTGTCGTGTATCTCGGCGTAGATGAAACTGCGATTCCGTCAGGATGTCCGCCGCACTTGCAATTCATGTACGATCGCAATGGAGCAATCGGGGAAAATAATTCTTTATTTGTCTCCGTCAGTCGCGCAGGAGACGGACGCGCCCCAGAGGGAAAAGGTACGATTATTGCTTCGTCTTTTGTCGATCCGAAACCTTGGTGGCGGAGTGAAGACTATGAGGCGATGAAGGAAAAATATACTCGGGAAGCGATCGCCCGTTTGGGACAATTCTTTCACCTCACGCCAGAAACAATATTACACCAGGAAGCAGCGACACCGCGCACGTTTGCCCATTATACAGCACGCGATCGCGGTATAGTAGGCGGGATCGGTCAGAGAGTCCCGACATTTGGACCCTTTGGTTTTGCCAACCGCACCCCTGTCAAAAATTTGTGGTTAGTCGGCGACTCTACGCATCCAGGAGAAGGAACGGCTGGCGTGAGTTATTCAGCCCTAACAGTGGTGCGGCAAATCGAGGCATTGCAATAGCGAGTATGGGGCGAATTACATTCGCCTAGATGTAAGAAAAATTTGATACCGAGGCGCGATCGTTCCGTTCTTGCCAGCAGTTAACATATGAAAGCGAGAAGCCCTTCAGCCTGCTGCAAATAATTGAGCATGACTAGCCAAAACAACTCAGATAACAATAAAACATCATCTCCAAATCCAGAGATTGTGACTCAATCTCGATCGCCTTTGGATCTAGATGATTTCCAAGACAACGATACATCGAATGAGAATTTGGCAACTCAGCAAGCACTGGCAGCAATTGCCGCAATTAATGCCCAACAGCAATCGTCTTCTGCATCAAATCTCATCGTCAAACGCACGAGTTGGCGCACGGCACATCCCAGGGCTTCTTTACTTACCTTAGTCGCGATCGCGCTGATTTGTGTCGGACTGTACTTAAATAACTTTTTATGGATTGGCTGGGTGGGAACCCTGCTAGCGTTGTTACTTTCGCTGGGGGTACTTTTACCTTGGACGATAAAAGCAGTATCAGACATATTTTCTCCCCTAGAGCGATCGCTATTTGTAGCGGGGACAGGTTTAACTATTGCCTTAATTGGCTTATTCCGATTTGGAAATATCGGTCGTGCCATTATCGATTGGGCAACAAAATTAAACTGGGATGCGATCGGGGCATTAGGCGAGGTATTTGGCGCGTTAGGACAAATTTTAATTGCAGTTATTGCCGTTTATGTCGCTTGGCGACAATATGTTATTTCCAAGGACTTGACAATTCAACAAAACCTGCTGACAGTCCAGCAAAACTTAATTACCCAACAGCAAACCATCGATTCTTACTTTCAGGGAATTTCCGATTTGGTATTAGATGAAGAGGGAATGTTAGAAGATTGGCCCCAAGAACGAGCGATCGCTGAAGGACGTACGGCTGCAATTTTTAGTAGTGTCGATGCTAGCGGTAAAGCCAAAATCATTCGCTTTTTATCCCAATCAAAGTTACTGACTCCCTTACAGCGAGATTTTCGCTTAGGTAGAGCCATTCTCAACGGTGAAGGCGGTTACTCCGAAGACCGTAACTACGGTATTCGCGTTATAGATTTAGGTGTAATGCTAGCTAGAGCAGATCTTTCTAAAACCGATTTGCGTTGGACAGATCTCTCAGAAGCTAATTTAATTGGGGCAGATCTTACCAATTGCGACTTAGTAAAAGCTAATTTTTCCCGTACCATTTTGTACGAAGCACAACTAGTGAGTGCCGACCTCAGAAGTACTCGTTTATTTTACGGTGATGCCCAAACTGCTACACCCCGCAGTCGCAATATCGCTCCCAACTACAATACAGGAGAACAGACGGGGGCAGTCATTGAGAATGCCGATTTTACTGATGCCCAGCGCATGTCTGAATCCTCACGTTATTACTGCTGCGCTTGGGGAGGCGAAAAAACCAGAGCCACCATTCCTGGTGGCTGTGAAGGGATTCCAAATAAATTGGGACGATAAATGTAGGGGCGCACACCATAAATTGGGACGATAAATGTAGGGGCGCACACCATAAATTGGGACGATAAATGTAGGGGCGCACAGCTGTGCGCCCCTACAAATTTGTCATTAACTAAAATGCTTAATAATCGCGTCGGCAAATTCAGAACATTTAAGCGGTTGAGCTGGGGGTTCCATCAATCGCGCTAAATCGTAAGTCACTTCACGATTGGCGATCGCATCTCCAATTCCTTTCTTGATTAATTCTGCTGCTTCTTGCCAACCCATATATTCCAACATCATTACGCCGGAAAGAATTACCGAACCAGGATTGATTCTGTCGAGTCCGGCATGTTTTGGTGCAGTGCCGTGAGTCGCTTCAAAAATAGCGCACTCGTCGCCAATATTCGCTCCTGGACCCATCCCTAAGCCGCCGACAACCGCCGCTGCTGCATCGGATAAATAGTCTCCATTCAAATTCATAGTAGCCAGAATGGAGTATTCATCGGGTCGGGTTTGGATTTGTTGGAAAATACTATCAGCAATGCGATCGTTGACCATGATTTTATGTTTCCATTGACCGTTGCCGTGCGTCTCCCAAATTTGGCTCAACACCGCTTCGACTTCCTGGCAAATTTGGGCTTTTTTATCGGCAGTCAAAGCATTGTAGCCAGGTTCGAGCTGTCGGGCGTTGTCTTCTGTACTGAGGTCTGAGTTATGTTCTTTGTTGCTAAGAATCCAAGATTCGCGTTCGGTGATGCACTCTTGGCGAAACTCAGATGTTGCCAATTCGTAGCCCCAATCGCGAAAAGCGCCTTCGGTATATTTCATAATGTTGCCTTTATGCACCAAAGTCACCATTTGTTTATTGGGAGGCAACCGTAGAGCGTGTTTAATTGCGCGTCTGACTAAGCGTTGAGAACCAGTCTTGCTGATGGGCTTGATGCCGATCCCTGCATCAAGGGGAATTTGTTTTTTACCGTGTTCGGGGGTAGCAGGGATGAGATCTTCATTCAAGATTTTAATCAGGCGATCGCCAATTTCGCTACCCTGTCGCCACTCAATGCCCAAATAAATATCTTCCGTGTTTTCGCGATAAATAATCACATCTAGTTTTTCTGGGTTTTTGTGCGGGGAAGGCGTTCCAGGGTAGTAACGACAAGGGCGAACGCAGGCATATAAATCGTTAATTTGACGCAGCGCCACGTTGAGCGATCGAATACCACCACCAATCGGTGTCGTGAGCGGACCTTTAATTGCCACGCCAAATTCTTTAATCGCCTGAAGCGTATCTTCAGGCAAATATTGATACGTTCCGTACACTTCGCAAGCTTCATCTCCAGCGTAGACTTTAAACCAGTCAATTTGCCGTTTGCCCTGATAGGCAGTTTGTACGGCAGCATCCATCACCTTTTGGGCGGCGGGCCAAATATCTACCCCCGTACCATCTCCGCGAATGAAGGGGATAATTGGGTTGTCGGGAACGATTGGTTCGCCATTACTGAAGGTAATTCGAGAACCAGTAGTAGGAGGAGTAATCTTCTCGTACATGGATTGCTACACCAGGAGTCTAGAAACTTTTATTTTGCCATCTGACGATGCTGTTATGGAACGCTAGCAGATTTTGAATCAAGGAAATGTAATCAGCGAGCAGGGAGCAGGGAGCAGGGAGTAGGGGAGAACGATCGCTAATTCCGAATTCCGAATTCCGAATTCCGAATTCTGTACTTCTGGCTTCTGCGTAATATAGTTAAAATTAGCGATCGGTGCTGAACTTTGTGCGTTTTTAGTGAGAGCATGACTAACCCAACCACGACATCAGATACTCCCATTGACTTTTCTGCTCTCCGCTTGCAGCTTTCGTCTGGATCGGAAAAAGTTCAACAGCAACTGATTCAACAGCTAGCAACACTAGGCGAGCCAGGTTTAGAAGTGTTGATGGAATTTTTGCTACAACGCCGCGATCGCCTACCAACTTGGATTGATGGCAAAATCTACCAAATCCTCTATCATTCCGAGTTTTCTCCGGCACGGGAATTTTTGCAAACTCACTTTCCCGCCGGAATTGTGACACTGCGATCGCAATCTAATATCGATTACAGTTCCTTACAACAGTTGTTGATTGAGGGAGACTTCCAAGCAGCAGACCGCGTGACGCTACAAAAACTTTGCGAACTGGCTGGTTCAGCAGCCGTACAGCGCAAGTGGCTGTATTTTACAGAAGTCGAAAGATTTCCCATTCTCGATTTGCAAACTGTCGATACCCTCTGGTCAGTTTACTCTGAAGGAAAATTTGGCTTTTCCGTGCAGCGAGGACTCTGGTTAACTTTAGGCAAAAACTGGGAAAAACTATGGGCAAAAATTGGCTGGAAAAACGGTAACACCTGGACGCGCTACCCTGATGGATTTACTTGGAGCCTTGACGCTCCCATAGGACACCTACCTTTGTCAAATCAGCTACGCGGCAATCGTGCGATCGCCGCACTATTTTCCCATCCAGCCTGGGGGAAAAGGGAGCAGGGAGCAGGGAGTAGGGAGTAGGGGGAAGAGAGCTGAGGGAGCAATTCAAAATTCACGCATTCAAAATTCACGCATTCAAAATTAAGTCGCGCACCACTCACCACCCAATTACCCATTACCCATTACCAACTACCCATTACCAACTCCTTAAGAGTTAGCAAAATCTTTCTGCGCCCAATTGTTGATCCTGAATAAAAATCGGGAATCTTAAGTCTAGTAGATATCCCTGAATCTAGGGTTAGCTACAGCACAACATTCATGTCGCAGGTGCGATCGCTTTCTTGCAGTGTAAGGTGGATTGGTAAATGGTGGAGCCAGAAAACAAATTATTGTGTCGAGGGGATACTGGCGTAGATCCAATGATAGATCGGCGCATGAAGGCGTTGTCGGATCTGGGCTTGTTGGAAGCTCAAACGACACCAGTTTTTGAGGAAGCAACTCAAACCGCTGCCCACCTGTTAGAAGTACCGATCTGCATTTTGGGCTTTTTAGACCGCAATCGCCACGTATTTAAATCAGCAGTGGGTTTGTCGCGTTTGGGGCTGATGAATCCACTAGCGCAGGAAAGACAATTACCAATCCACGAATCTTTTTGTACCCAAGTTGTTGAAACGAGTCAAATAATTAACGTTGGCGATACCCGCACTCATCCTGCCTTTGCCAACAGCGTCCTAGTCCAGCGTTACGGTATTCTTGCTTACCTGGGAGTTCCATTGATTGACTCCTCCGGTTTATGCTTGGGTGCGATCGCGGTGATGGATTTAGAAACTCGCAATTTCAGCATCCAACAAATGAAATTTCTCGAACTCATGGCTCGCTGGAGTATGAGTGAATTCGAGCGCAATCGACTACTCAAAATGCAGCAGTTGGAGCCACTAGAACAGCGGGCGATCGAGATTGCACCGCCAGTTCTCAATCCCGCACCAGCAATTTCTTTCTCACCTCCTACTGCTTCACCAGAAGCCCTTTCCATTGTCCAAGTTAAACTCAAGTTGCTAGAGCAACTCACCCAAGAACTCAGAACTCCTCTAACATCAATTTTAGGAATGGCGAATGTCGTAGGACGAGAAATTTACGGTCCTTTGACGACGAAACAGAAAGAATATCTCGAAATTATTCAAAATAGCGGTCGATATCTCCTCTCCCTAGTTAATGAAGTGTCTCAGTTGGGAGTCGTAGAAGAATATTCCCTTGGTCTTAATTTAACAACTGTAGATATTGAAATGCTTTGCCAGCAGATACTCAACACTTTAGATGAGGTCGCCAAACGCAAAGAACAAAAATTACGACTGTCGCTAGAGCCTGCGAAAAGTCGCATGTGGGTGCTGGATAAAGACAAGGTAAGACAGCTAATCTATCACCTCATATCGAGTATGATTCAAGCTGCTACAAGTGGGAGTGCGATCCGCATTCACATCTCCTATAAAAGCAACTCTACGCTCGATCTAGGGGGACAAAGTAATCTTTTGAATCTGGCAATTTCAGTTTCTCATCCTTGGTTAGGAGAAGGGTTAACCCCCGTCGATCCCTACTTAGGGCAAATTTCTGCTTTTCATGGTTCTCGTACTGGCGACGAAAGGCAGGAGTCAAAAAGCAAGAAGTCGATGCACGAGCATGACGATCGCGGGGAAGACAAGACAGAATTAGTCAATGTCAATAGCTTCAATCGTTCTTGTGAAAGCCTACGCTTGTTGCTCAGCCGCGCTTTAGCAGAACTACACGGTGGTCAAATTGATATTTTAGGGACTCCAGAATCCGGCTATCGTTATGTCGTCAGTCTTCCCGAACTAACATTGGCGCAAGCTAATGCTGAAATTTAATTTTAATGCAGTTCGAGCCGATCGCACTTTCATCTGAAATAAAAATGCGATCGGCTTTAAAAGTTATACAGTTGTTAGCCTTAGCAATGTTCCTTATTGGCGTTGCCAAACTTTAATATAGTCAATGTCAAAATAGCTAGGAAACGGTGTGGATTCATCTGGAAGTTTATTCGTCCAAATGGGACCGAGTGCTAGAGTCGTTAAAATATACATTGGTTTTTGGGGAATATTTTCGCTGTTTGTATAGCGCATCCGCTCTACTCCATCTACGTACCAAATTATGGCATTTGGTTCCCATAGCACTGCGTAAACGTGGTAGTTTTCTGAAAAATCAAAGTTATTACCCCACGATAAAGATGAGTATGTGGGCTTACCGCGATCGTTTATGTAGTGCAAGACCATCAGCACGCTTTTCGTATCTAAACCAAAAAACTCCCCGATGTTCACTTCTGGAGGCCAGTTTCTATCTTCTGCGGCAAGCCACATGGTAGGCCAAAAACCCCTCCCTTTAGGTACTTTGGCACGTATTTCTACAAAGCCGTACTGAAATGCATACCTTTGATGGGAAGAAATCATGCCAGAAGTGTACTGGAATGTAGCATTGTAAGCATTCCAAATGCGTTTTTGAGTGCGTAAACGCAAAATTCCATCTTGTACTAGCACTTCCTCTGGTAAAAACCATTGGATTTCTTGCGCTCCATGATTGGCACATCCCCTTCCCGAATGCCACCAATAGCAAGTATCCCATTTGAGCGGATCGAGAGATGTACCGTTGAATTCATCCTCGAATACCACCCGCCAGTTATCTGCCCGCACGAAAGCTGGGCTGAATAATGTTGTTGCGATAATAGCAAAACTAAGCAAAGTTGGTCGAACGCTCTTTCGCAACCACAAGCCGTGTTTCATATTTGTAGAAGATTTGCAGATTTGTTTTCGGTCAATTGACTTCATTTCGTGTTTAACACTTGGTTGCCAATTGCCCTTTAAGAATTTGGTAAGATTTTATATTTACGAGTAGTAATTTGGCAATATCCTCTTGCTACTCGCAATACTTTATTTTGGTATTATAGGTGGATCTATGATACAAAATGCACTGCATTTTTTATAGGTAATAGCTTCAGTACTTAGAACAAATTGGAGAAATGTTGAGAAATCCATAAATATACTTTAAGCATGTATAACCGAAATGTATTGTTATTGACTTTTTCTAAAAATCATATCTATCTCTAGATATAACTTTATCCTTGCTATAGCCCACTGAACAATTATAGAGAAAAAAACCTAGCGTGCGGACATAAATAGCCCTTGAGAATTTCTATAATTCCAACAGAATTGTGGGGAGAAACAAGAAAGACTTGTGGCAAAGCGATCGCGCGAGACTGAGAGTACCCAGCATTCTCTTGTCAACTTATGGGTACTAATAGATACTACTAAAAATGTATTCAATGACAGTCGTAAACTCGTAGAGATAATTGTGACTGACATTGTGTATTAAGCTAAAGCAAATAAAATTCGCAATTATGGTAAGTCAAGTCAGCCTAGCGTTGACTTAAGATAGACCAATCTCTATCCCGCAGCTCATGCTTATGAATTCAGTTTGGCAGCAATTTACTTTATCTAGCTTGCCACTGCAAGAATGGCGACGTGCAAGCTACTTACACCGTTCGGTTGTCGGGCTATTTAGTACTTGGCGACAGGGTAGCTGGCTGATGCAATGGTCGGAAGCCTTAGCAGCTTTATTAGTCAGTTTGGTCTTTGCGCTCGCGCCATTTGTCTCCAACGACCTAATTGGCGTGTTACTCTTTGCTTGTGCTAGCTTCTGGGTACTGCTGACTTTAACAGACGAACGGCGTTATGCTTCAGAGCGTGCCAATACTCTGACTCCAATTCATTTATTAGTATTGCTTTACTGGGGTATCTCGACAGTAGCTACAGCACTATCGCCCGTCAAAGCCGCTGCTTTCGTAGGTTGGCAAAAGTTGACGCTATATTTAGTTCTGTTTGCCTTGACTGCGAGGATTTTGCGATCGCCCCGCATTCGTTCTTGGCTGATTACCCTCTACCTCCACGTAGCGCTGATTGTTAGCATTTACGGTTTGCAGCAGTGGTTTTATGGGGCAAATGCTCTAGCAACTTGGGTAGATACTCAATCTAATCTCACCCGCATTACCCGCGTATACAGCTATCTTGGCAATCCTAACTTGCTGGCGGGTTATCTACTACCAGCCGTGGTCTTGAGTCTGGTTGCTGTCTTTGCTTGGCAGCGCTGGGTTCCCAAGTTATTAGCACTAACAATGTTCGGTGTCAATAGTGCCTGTCTCGTTCTTACCTTTAGTCGTGGTGGTTGGATGGGATTACTCGTAGCGATTTTTGCCGTGTTGGTACTATTGGTGTATGTGTTGAGCGTCCATTTCCCCCCGTTTTGGCGTACTTGGTCGTTACCACTGCTTATCGGTGGCGTAACGTTGGTATTAGTAGGTGGGGTGTTGTTTGTCGAACCAATCCGCGATCGCTTTTTGAGTATCTTCGCCGGAAGGGGTGACAGCAGCAACAATTTTCGCATCAACGTTTGGATAGCAGTGATTGAGATGATTAAAGACCGTCCGATTTTAGGGATCGGTCCTGGGAACACTGCCTTTAACAAAATTTATCCGCTTTACCAATTGCCTCGTTATAATGCCCTAAGTGCCTACTCAATCTTGTTGGAAGTAGCCGTAGAAACTGGTTTGGTTGGTTTAGCTTGCTTGTTATGGTTACTGGTTGTCACCTTCAACTCAGGGTTGCAACAACTGCGCCGTTTGCGGCAAGCTGGCAGTCGAGAAGCATTTTGGTTAATTGGGGCGATCGCGGCTTTATTCGGAACTTTGGTTCACAATATTGCCGATACTGTCTGGTATCGTCCTGAAATCAACACGATTTGGTGGTTTATGGTAGCGATTATTGCTAGTTACTATGCTGCCCCAGTCACGCGATCGGATCTTTTGGCTAACTCCTCTTTCAATCGCGGTTCGGATAGCTAATCTCGGATTTGGATATATATTGGTAGGGGCGCACAGCTGTGCGCCCCTACAGTTTGTTTGCGCCCCTACAGTTTGTGTGCGCCCCTACAGTTTGTGTGCGCCCCTACAGTTTGTGTGCGCCCCTACAGTTTGTTTGCGCCCCTACATTGTTTGCGCCCCTACATTGTTTGCGCCCCTACAGTTGGTTTGGGACAGATCGTTAAAAATCAACAACAGCCCTCCTCTTTTCCCAAAAAGGCAGTACAACAATACAGTAATACAACCGGATTGAGATCGAGCTGTGGGAAAAATGCAATTGATAGATAGACTGCGCTTGGGTGCGGCTGTATTGACAGCAAAAACCGTGACTTTCGGGGTGCGATCGCTACGTCTGGGTGCGGCTAGCGTTTTACCAGGAGAAATTGCCCGTCGTCTTCAGCCAAAGTTGTTGCAACTGCTAAGTTGTCAGGTGAAGCAAGGAGTTATTCTCATTGCGGGGACGAACGGTAAAACTACCACATCCTTACTACTACGCACGATGTTGGAACGTCAAGGTTGGCGGGTTGTCCACAATGCAGCGGGGGCGAATTTAGAAAATGGTTTGGTGACAGCGCTGTTACAAAATACTAATCCCATCGGTACGTTAGATGCAGACTTTGCCATTTTAGAAGTAGACGAAAATATTGTTCCCAAGGTGTTAGCACCTCTACAACCTCGGCTAATTCTGGCATTAAACTTGTTTCGCGATCAGCTGGATCGATATGGGGAAGTCGATACAATTAGTAGGCGTTGGGGACAAGCGATCGCACCTTTACCGTCAGAAACTATTATTGTTGCCAATGCTGACGATCCTACCTTGGCTTACATGGGTCAACAACTCAGTCAAAACGTTTTATTCTTTGGCTTGAGCGAACCAGAACATTACCTCGATGAAATTCCCCATGCTGTAGACTCGATTTATTGTCCTAGTTGCGGTACTCGCCTGGTTTACCAAGGGGTTTATCTTTCTCACCAGGGAGATTATAACTGTCCTAACTGTGGTTTTCACAAACCATCTCTGGCGATCGATAGTCGGGAATGGGAGCAAATTTTAATTGGGTTGTATAACAAATACAATACTCTAGCAGCGGTGTTAGCAGCACAGCAACTAGGTGTAGATGCAGCGATAATCCGCGATACTATAGCTAACTTTCAGGCGGCTTTTGGACGGGCTGAGGAGTTGCAAGTTCGCGGTAAACACGTCCGCATTCTCTTGTCTAAAAATCCTGTGGGGATGAATGAAACAATTCGGGCAGTGAATGAGGTAAGAGGCGAGAGGCAAATCGAAGCGGAATCGCGTCAACTTGCGCCTGTGTTGATGGTTTTGAATGACAGAATACCCGATGGTACAGATGTTTCGTGGATTTGGGATGTGGATACAGAAAAGTTAGTCGAACGAGGAGGGACTTTAATAGTCAGTGGCGATCGCGTTTACGATATGGCTTTGCGTTTGCGTTACAGTCAGCCGGAGATAGATAGCAAAATGAATTTGGTTGTGAAGGAAGATTTAAAAGAGGCGATCGCGACTGCTTTGGAACAAACTCCAGCACATGAGACATTACACATTTTGCCTACATATTCTGCCATGTTAGAAGTGCGGGAGATTTTGACAGGAAGGAAGATTTTGTAAGGGGTGGTAATTGGTAATTGGTAATTGGTAATTGGTAATGGGTGATTGATGGTTGATTGACAACTGATAACTTTGTACAGACGTTACATGTAACGTCTCTACACTAACAACTGATAACTGATAACTGATAACTGACTATGCCTTTATCTCAATCAGAAAAAGATTTAGCTGCCGAGCTTGATTATGATGAGTTTGTTTTAGAGGTAATTCAGCAAGAATGTCAAGTCAAAATGCAGAAAATTCTTTTAAAACAAGAGGTGTATCTCAAAGATAGTGAATTGAGTTGTGTAAATGAAATTTTGCCAGCTTACTATCTCGAATTTGAGCAAGATGTTTACGGAGTTTACAACTATGGAGGCAATTTTTTAGTAGAGGGCTTGTCTATTATCATCCCATCTTACATAGATTATCGGAATATTTTTGTCAAGCTAAAACAATTATTGAATCCATACGGCTATCTGACAAGCTGCGAAAATCGAGTTGAATTGACTCCAGAGAAAAACAGGTTGAACCAATATATTTCTAGAGTTTTAAATTATGTCACACAAGCAGAATTAAGAATTGCAGTTTTTAAGGGTGAAGAACCTTGGGATATTATTAAGATTCATCAGACTAATGGGTGGAATTATGATATTTCTCCTAAAGACATAATTAATAAATTAAAATCGTGGCGGGAAGTGTGTGAATTTGAAATTATATTCGCTAGTAAAAGTAGCTTGAGTCTGGAGTTTGTAAGACTACCTACAGATATTGAAAAATTTGCTAAAGACGTAGTTGGATTTTGTCCCGATCTCCAAAATACTCAGCTAGTTGCAAGCAAGATCGAGAAGTATAAAAGTCTTTATTTAACTTGGAATTGAGCAAGCAATATATATGAATCTGGAAATGGAAATTACAATTGGCTGGTTATATCCAACTTTAATGAGTACCTATGGCGATCGCGGTAATGTTATTTGTATCCAGCGGCGCTGTGAATGGCGCAATTATACAGTGAAAATATTACCTTTGGATCGGGAGTCTACGGCTCAAGATTTTTACCAAGTCGATATCCTTGTCGGTGGTGGCGCGCAAGATAGACAGCAAGAAATTGTCATGCGCGATTTGCGCGGTGCTAAAGCTGAGGCGTTACGAGAAAAAATTGAAACTGGTACGCCAGGAATTTTCACGTGTGGTGCGCCACAATTATTAGGACATTACTACGAACCAGGTGAAGGACAACGAATTGAGGGACTGGGATTATTTGATTTTGTTTCTATCCATCCTGGGTTAAATGCGCGGCGCTGTATCGGTAATTTAGTTATTGAAGTGACAGCTAAAAAGTTAGCGCAAGAATTAGTAGCAATGACGGGTTCGCCACCCTACTTAATTGGTTTTGAAAATCATGGTGGACGCACAAAATTAAGTCAAGTAGAGGCGTTGGGACGGGTAGTATATGGGTTAGGAAATAATGGCGAAGATGGTACAGAAGGCGCGGTTTACCAAAATGCGATCGCGACTTATTCGCATGGTCCCCTGTTACCTAAAAATCCATTTTTAGCTGATTGGTTGATTCAAACTGCCTTGAAACAAAAATATCAAGAATCAATTGCACTTGCACCTTTAGATGATACTTTAGCTAACCAAGCACGGGAAGCAATGTTCAAGAAACTGCGCGTAAATCTGCCAACCTTGGTTAAACAGTAGGGTGCGTTAATTAACGCACCTACCTAATCGAGAATTAGGCGCGATCGCTTGAATCTTTTGATTGCTATTAACAATAATCCCGTGTCAATTGCTGCTAACATAATTAATAATATCAAAATTATTTGAGTCATATTAGTATTTCTAGCAGCTTTTAAAAGACTTGTTTGTAATTGAGTTGGAATTAGGCTCAAACTCAAAAGTGGAATCCAAGTTAAGGCAATAGAGACAAAAGCTAATTGTTGGGCTGCTTGTTTGACTGTGGGACTGCGGAGAGAGACAATGACACCTATACTTGCCATAGCTGTAGCTGTCAAAATTCCCAATCCAATTCCAGTTAAAGTTGTTCCTATCGGGTAGAGTAAGATTTCTCCCGTGTTATGAGTTAAATTAACAGCTATCAAACCTGTTATTAAAACTATTAACGTTAATAATAAACCATAGATAACAACTGTAATAACTTTACCAAATAAAATTGCTACTTCTGATAAAGGACTTGCTAATAAAGTCTCTAAAGTATGTCTTTCTCTTTCTCCAGCAAAACTATCAGCAATCAGCGCCATAACTGGTAGAGTTGGTAGCCATCCCCAATAAGCAATTGTAAAGGGAGATTCTACCCAAAATCTACCAATTTGAATGGGCATCAGCAAGCCAAATATTAATATTAAAGGTAGCCAACTTAGAATTGTTGTTTTAATACTACCGCGCTGAAATAAGAGTTCGCGCCATTCTTTCCAAATGACAGTCCAAATATCGGTAATCATACAAAATATAATCGCTCGACCTCGAACATTTATGAGCGAATAGAATTCGCGACTACACAGACAAAACCCGCCTGCGCGGGTTTTAAGACCTGTTAATTTATCTTAAAGTCTGCGTTCGCGAAGCGTTCCCGCTAGGGTAGGCAGACTTCGCCTGTGTAGCTGCAACTTCTAGTTGCTAAGTGCAAAATTTGAGATAATTTAAGCACTAGTAGCGCGATCTGTCAGACGAGTTAATACTTGATTAGAACGCTCGACAAAAGATTTCATTCCTTCAGCATTAAATCCTTTTTGTGCCATCAATGCCAAGTCATAAACGTGTTGACAAATTGAATTAGCTAATTCGGCACTTGGCGACTGCCCTTCACCTTGGATAATACTACCTTGGCTGAGGCTGACTAAGTTTTGAATCAGCGGATGCGCGGTATTAACTAACAAGATATGATCGTCGGGAAACTGTGCTGTTTGCTGTTGCACAAAAGCACTCATTTCTTGAATCCGGCGCATATATTCAGGTAACAACACCATTGCTGGGGGCGTACCTTGCGGATCGTCAGATTTTAATGCTTCTGTACGAATATTGAGTTTGGGTTTATTCAAGGCTTTTTCAAACAATTCCTTGATTAATTCGCTTCGGGTTTTGTTCGTATTCGGATCGACAATTTCCCCAGCTTTATCTTTGTCAAGTAGAGTTTGATCTAAGTCAGAATCAACGCGAGAGAATTTAACGTCTGAATACTCTCTTTCTAGGAAAGAAATAAAGTGAGTATCGATAAAGGAATCCATAAACAGGACTTCTAAACCCTGCTTCTTATGCAATTCGACATAAGTAGCTTGGGTAACTTCATCGGTGCAATAGTAAACGCGATTCTCGTGACGTTCTTTGTTACGTTCTAGGTATTCTTTCAGCGTGGTATAGGAGGAAGTCGTACGGGCGTTCTCCTGCACGCCCGTACCTGAGTCGGGAGTAGATTCTGCTGGTTGTACGTCTTGCCATGCGTCTCCCTCTTCTGCTTGCACTTGGACGGCTGGTGTTTCTGTCGCAGGTGAGGACGCAGCCTCTACAGGCGTTTCATAGGTTGTGCGGTAGATGACGATATCTTCGACTTGTTTTTTAAATTTCTCGTCGTTGAGAGAACCAAATTTGACAAACGTACCTACATCTTGCCAAACTTTGATATATTCTTCGCGGCTATTGCGATAAAGTTCTTTCAGGCGATCGCCGACTTTACGAGAAATATAATCGGCAATTTTCCTTACCGTCCGGTCTGTTTGCAAAGCGCTACGGGAGACGTTAAGGGGAATATCGGTGCTATCAATCACTCCCCGCATTGGTAGTAAGAATCGCGGGATAATCTCTTCGCAATGGTCGCTAACAAAGACTTGGTTGCAGAATAGTTTGATCTGTCCTTGAGTGACATCCACATCCGGTCTGAGTTTGGGAAAATACAAAATCCCGTTGAGGATGAAAGGATAGTCGGTGTTGAGATGTACCCACAGCAGGGGTTCTTCCTGAAAAGGATATAGGTAGCGGTAAAATTCCAAATAATCTTCTTTAGTAAGATTATTTGCCGACTCTCGCCAAGGCGCTTTTTGCTGGTTGATCACCTCGCCATTTAGTTTGATGGGAACGGGCAGAAAATCGCAATAAGTCTTGACAAGTTGCTTAATACGTGCGTCTTCTACATACTCCTGCTCGTCTTCCATTAAGTGCAGGGTAATCGTCGTACCGCGATCGCTCCGAGATGAATCTTCTAAAATAAACTCTGGGGAACCATCGCAACTCCAATGCACGGCTGGCGCACCTGCTTGGTAAGACAGAGTATCGATCTCAACTTTTTGCGCCACCATAAAGGAAGAGTAAAAACCCAAGCCAAAATGACCGATGATCTGTTGGTCAGATTTCCCCTCATACTTGTGAATAAATTCTTCCGCACTAGAGAAAGCCACTTGGTTGATATATTTCTTGACTTCCTCCGCCGTCATCCCGATACCGTTGTCGGAGATGGACAGGGTTTTGCGATCTTTGTCTATAGCAATTTGAATTTCTGGTTCGCCTATCTCGCCGGAATACTCCCCAGCACGGGATACCATTTTCAGCTTTTGGATAGCATCGACAGCATTAGAGATCAATTCCCGTAAGAAAACCTCATGGTCGGAGTAGAGAGATTTCTTAATAATGGGGAAAATATTCTCAGTGTGGATGCTGATTGTGCCTTGTTCCCGCATACTAAATCAGTGTTGTGGTGAAATGTTCTTTAATCAGGATCTTAATGGCTTAAACCACGCGATCGCTCTTTACTTAACTAAAGATTCCCCCCAACTGTCATTCGGTTTACCCTACCTGTTTTTTCAGGAGTCGGGAGTCGGGAGTCGGGAAAGAAAGTGGTGCGTGGTGAGTGGTGCGCGGTAGAAGTGATAACTGGTAACTGATAACTAATAACTGACATGAAGGATATGCAACGCGAATTTACCAGTCGTGAAGAACTGGTAGCCTACTTAAAAGAACAATTTCCTACTGCTGCGAGTCGAGATGACTCGATTAGCAAGACTGTCGGGGGACGCAAAGCTGCTGAAAAAGCTTTACAAACAGTAGATCCGGCAGGTTACGCCAAAACTCGCAACTTTCTCACGGGTGCGGTAACTCGTCTCTCGCCCTATCTTCGCTATGGAGTTTTGAGTCTCGCTGATGTTAAGAAATATGTCTTGAACAAAATTCAGCAGCCAGATGAAGCAACGAAATTAATTAACGAACTCGGCTGGCGCGACTATTGGCAACGCCTGTATATCAAATTAGGAAACGGAATTTGGGAAGATCGAGAAGAATATAAAACTGGTTACACTACCAAAGAGTACGCCCCCAAACTACCAGAAGATATCGCCACAGGGACGACGGGGCTAGTTTGTATCGACAGTTTCAGTCAACAAATGCGTCAAACTGGATATTTACACAACCACGCCCGGATGTGGATGGCTGCTTACATGGTGCATTGGCGACGTATCCGCTGGCAAGTCGGGGCGATTTGGTTTTTGGAACATTTATTAGATGGCGATCCGGCGAGTAACAATATGTCTTGGCAATGGGTAGCAAGTACCTTTAGCCACAAACCCTATTTCTTTAACCGCGAAAACTTGGAACGTTATACGAATGGTGTTTACTGTCGCGAATGTCCCCTCTACGGAAATTGTGACTTTGAAGGCAGTTACGAACAAATAGAACAGCGATTGTTTCCCAAGGCAGAATTTAATCGGCAGCCTAATAGTCAGAGTTGGCAACGTGGGAAGGGACGAGGGGGACAAGGGAGACAAGGGAGACCAGGGAGACAAGGGAGACAAGGGGGACAAGGGAGACAAGGAGGATAACTACAACCATCAACCACCTACTACCAACTACCCATTACCAATTACCCATTACCATGAGTCAACCCATTATCTGGATACACGGAGATTGTCTGAGTCCAAAAAACCCTGCACTGCAAGAATATCCCAATTCGCCTGCAATTTGGGTTTGGGATGAGGCTTTAATTGAGGAGTGGCAGTTAAGTTTGAAACGGATTGCTTTTATCTATGAATGCTTGCTGGAGTTACCCGTGGTTATTAGACGAGGTGATGTGGCGAAAGAAGTGTTAGCTTTTGCCAAAGAACATAATGCTGATTCAATTGTGACAGCGAATAGTCCTAGTCCCAGATTTGAAACAATTTGTGATGAAATTGAGCGATCGCTCAAACTAGAAATCTTTGAAACCGAGCCATTTTTTGAGTACGATGGTTACATCGATCTAAAGCGGTTTTCTCGCTATTGGAAAGTAGCAGAAAGATATGTTTATGAATAAGGGTCACTAGCATCACTTCCCACCTGTGAAAGTTACCCCTTGAATAAAGTAGCGATTGAAAAAGGCATAAATTAGCAAGGCGGGTAAAGTGAATACCATTGAAGCAGCCATGATATAGTTCCAATAACTAATGTATTGCCCCTTAAATGTATTCAAGCCCAAAGGTAAAGTAAACATTTCTGAAGTGGAAATAATCATTAACGGCATTAAAAAGTTATTCCACGAACCTAAAAAGATAAATATAGTTTGGGCTGCTAAAGCTGGTCTAGCTAAAGGTAAAACAATCTGAAAGAAAGTTTCTAAGTAACCCAAACCATCTAAGGCAGCAGCTTCTTCTAATTCCTTGGGAAAGTTAACAAAAAACTGCCGCATCATAAAGATAAAAGTTGCATTGACAATATTCGGAACAATTAATCCCTGATATGAATTTAACCAGCCTAAAGATTTTAGAATTAAAAAACTAGGAATTAGCGTGACTTGAGCTGGAACCATTAAAACTGCTAAAATACAGAAAAATAAGATCTGATTTCCTTTAAAAGGAATGCGAGCAAGGGCATAACCAGCCATTGAGTTAAATAAAAGGTTGAAAATAGTGACAAGGCTAGCAACTACGACACTATTCAATAGCCACCGCCCAAATAATGGTTCTTCTAGAAAAATCTTCTGATAATTTTCTAAAGTAAAGTTTTGCGGAATCAAGTTCAAGCCGCCAGCAATAATTTCAGACAAAGGTTTGAACGAAGCAGAAAGCGCCCAAGCGAAGGGTAGGAAAGTGGCGATCGCATAGACAATCAAAATCGTGTATAAAATTGGAATAAAAGATATTTTTCGCTTTGCGTTCATTCGCATATCCTTTAGCAAGGCTTACACCTATGTTTGCAATGAGTTTGCTTGAATATGTAATTGGAATATACTTGACAATATATCAAAAATATATATTTACATGCGTTTATCTATAGGGTGCAATTCCAGATTAAAATTTTGACAATAAAACTTAAAAGTCAATTGCAGAAACTAGTGAAGTTGCTCAATCGCTGCCTAGTCAAAACTAAATTTTTTCTGCTCCTACTAGCGATCGCTCTAACTTTAGTAGGGTGTCAGGCTACACCTAGCAATTCTGAAATCACCAAAATTACGCTGTGGCAAGGAGTCAATCCACCACCCAATCGCGATGTTTTGCAAACGCTGGTAGATCGCTTCAATCGAGAGCATTCTGACATTCAAGTAGAATCTTTATATGTCGGGCAAGCAGAACAGCAACTACCGAAAATTTTGGCAGCAGTCGTAGGAAACGCACCACCAGATTTACTGTGGTTTAATGCCACGCTAACCGGACAGTTAGTGGAACTCGATGCAATTCGCCCTCTAGACGATTTGCTGCAAACTTCTCCCGTCAAGGATGAAATCGATCCTAGCCTGTTTGCGACGATGGAGTATCAAGGACATACTTGGTCTGTGCCGTTTGGGGTAAATAATGTAGGTGTATTTTACCGTCCCAGTTTATTGAAAGCCGCAGGAATTACCCAGCTACCGCAAACTTGGGAAGAATTGCGTCAAGTTGCGCGTCAATTAACCATCGACAAAGACGGAGACAAGCGGATCGACCAACACGGAATGTTTTTGCCGTTAGGGAAAGGAGAATTTAGCGTCTTTCTGTGGCTACCCTTCCTGTGGAGTGGCGGTGGCGAGTTGGCAAGTAACAATCCCCAACAACCAGCAAATGTAAATGTAGCAGACGACAAGGGTGCGATCGCCTCGCTGAGATTGTGGCGCGATTTAGTCGATGATGGTTCTGTCGTTCTATCTTTACCAGAACGAGGATTTGAAATCGATGCTTTCTTAGCTGGAAAAGTGGCGATGCAATTGACTGGTCCTTGGACGCTGGGACAGTTCCAAACCACAGGAATAGATTTTGGCGTGTTTCCAATTCCTCAAGGCGATCGCCAAGCAACTGCAATTGGTGGAGAAAACCTATTTGTATTCAAGTCTACGCCCGAACGCGAACGAGCCGCCCTCAAGTTTGCTGAGTATGTTGTCAGCGAAGGATTTCAAACTGATTGGGCAATTGGTACGGGATATTTACCCGTCAATATGAAGGCAAGGGAAAGCCAGAAATATCAAGATTTCATCAAAAAACAGCCTGCCGTAGAAGTGTTTTTAGCACAAGCAAAATACGGGCGATCGCGTCCCATTTTTCCTGGTTACAGTCGCTTGTCAGAAAATTTAGGTAGGGCGCTAGAAGCTGTTTTATTAGGGAAAAGCACCCCTACCGAGGCATTACAAGCAGCACAGCGAAGGTTGGATTTGATTTTTCAGAACAGTGACTAGTGACTAGTGACTAGTGACTAGTCACTGGTGATTAGAAACTAAGAATACAGCCACTAGCCACTAGCCACCAGTCACTCACTCATTATCATTTCCTACAAAGTGACTAGTGACTGGTGATTAGAAATTAAGAATACAGCCACTAGCCACTAGCCACCAGTCACTCACTCATTACCATTTCCTACAAATTGTTAAATCCAAAACAGTAAGCGATCGCGAATAAATGTTATCTGGGAATAACATTCATGTACGTGTCTTGACGATTCGGGCGCTCTGGAATTTATGACCTTCTCAATTGTGGCTTGGGATTCGGCAACGCAAATGACTGGGGTAGCAGTGGCAACTAAGCATCTGGCTGTAGGTGCGCTCGTACCTCATGCTAAGGCGACTGTAGGGGCGATCGCGACTCAAGGTCAAACTAACCCATTATTAGGAATTTGCAGCTTGCAATTGCTAGAACATGGGGTTTCTGCGGAAGATACGTTACAGCTTTTGCTACAAGACGATCTCAATTGCCACCAGCGTCAGCTACATCTGGTAGATCGTCGCGGTCATACGGCAGCTTGGACGGGTGAAGATTGCGTTGGTTGGGCGGGACACTTGACATATCCCTACTTTTCTGTAGCCGGAAATATGCTGGTAGGCGAACAAGTTTTGGTAGCGATGGCAGATACCTATCAAGCCAAAGCGGAAATGGAGTTTTGCGATCGCCTATTACACGCTTTAGAAGCTGGCGAGGCGGCTGGAGGAGACAAACGGGGACGACAATCGGCAGCGCTGTATGTGGTGCATCAAGATGTTTATCCCTATCTGGATTTGCGCGTCGATCATCATGCGAATCCGTTGGTGGAACTGCGCTATCTATTTGAAGAATCGCGTCAAGATTATTATCAGTCGTTTCGGCAATCTATGCCTCCCCAGTGTCCTCGTACTATGGTAAGTGCGATCGCTAAGTATTTAGCTACTCCAATCAAGAATCAGTTAACAGTTATCAGTTAACAGTTATCAGTGTTAACAACTAGTGAAACACTTCTGATTTTTGACTTTTGACTTTTAACTTTTGACTTTTACACTCCTACAGTGCGTGACTGGCGCATGGATTCGACGAAATTGGCAAATAAGTAATCTGCGTCGTGGGGACCAGGGCTAGCTTCAGGGTGGTATTGGACTGAGAATAGAGGTAGGGATTTGTGGCGCAATCCTGCTACGGTGCGATCGTTTAAATTGAGATGAGTAATTTCGACATCTGCGGGAATGGAATCCGCATCAATCGCAAAGCCGTGATTTTGACTGGTAATTTCAACTTGCCTTTGTAAGCCAGCAGGTTGATTCAAACCGCGATGACCGAATTTTAGCTTGAAGGTTTCTGCCCCTAACGCCCGACCTAGTATTTGATGTCCCATGCAAATACCAAATATTGGTTTCTGGGCTGAAAGAAGGGCTTTTGTCGTTTCAAGTCCTTCGGCAACGGCGGCGGGGTCACCAGGTCCATTGGAAAGAAAGATGCCGTCGGGATTGTATTTCAGAATCTCTTCTGGTGGCGTATTAGCAGGAACGACAATGACGCGACAGCCATAACTCGCTAGTCGCCGCAGAATATTGCGTTTGATGCCAAAGTCAATGGCAACAACGGTGAGAGTTTCCCCGTCTGGGGATACTGGTTTAAATTCCCATACAGAATCAGTCGTTCCAGCCCACTCATAAGCAGTGGATGTGGTGACTTCACTGACCAAGTTTAATCCTGCCATACTGGGGGCAGCGAGGACGAGTTGCAATAACTCTGCTTCGTCGAGGATTTCTGTAGAAATAGCGCCATTCATCGATCCTACTTCGCGGATCTTGCGGACTAAGGCGCGGGTATCGATGCCGTAAATTCCAGGGATGTTGTGCTGTTTGAGGTAGTCAGGCAAACTGCCAGTAGAGCGCCAATTGCTAGGACGGTAACAGACATTTTTGGCGATCGCACCTTTGACTTGGGGGCGATCTGATTCTTCATCATCTGTATTTACGCCTGTATTTCCCAATTCTGGGTAGGTAAAGGTGACAATTTGACCGCGATAGCTGGGATCGGTTAAGACTTCTTGATACCCAGTCATGCCAGTGTTAAATACGACTTCGCCAACAGTAGTACCAGTAGCACCGAAAGACAAACCATGATAAGCAGTACCATCGGCAAGAACGAGAAGGGCGGGTTGAGGGG
>NZ_PYCI01000113.1:0-22826 GCF_003015105.1 Chroococcidiopsis sp. CCALA 051
CACAAGCTACTTGCAGCCGCTGACTTTAGCCGTTATGTCGATTCGTTTAATCATGTTGGCAGTCGTTTGAAGAGCAGCTAGCGTTCGAGGATTGAATACTGTGAACGCGATCGCCAGGCGATTAGTTTAATACAGAGGATAGTTCTGCTCGTTTTTGTCGCAATCGAAAAGTAAATTGTATGACAATAATTGCATAAAATCATGGGTTGTGAAAACGCAAGTTACTACGTCTCTACAACCCATGAAATGACCCTTAACAAAGAATCAAAATCGAATTCAATCGCGATGATTGCGACAAATTAATTCAGATAGCTTTCAATCAACTGGCGATATTGACTCTTTTGCTTTACGCCTTTGGTTTCACTCAACAACTCTTTATCTTTAAAGAATTGAATCGTTGGCGTTCCCGTGACTTGAGCGTTCTCGGCAATATCAGGATCTGCTTGAATGTCAATTTCGACAAAGTGAATTTTGCCGTCAAACTCATCGACAACTTTATTCAGAATCGGTTTGAGCGTGTGGCAAGGACCGCATCCAGGCGAGACATATTTCACCATCAGCAGGCGATCGCTATCGTGGAATAGTTTGCGTAAAGCATAACCACCATAATGCCGCGTCTGAGCTAGATCGAATTCTTCTGGGGTGGCGGCTTGCTTGGCTTGATGTTCCAGTTCGTTATTGGGAGTCTCTGGTTTTTGGTGGAATTCTTGAATCAATCCATTCACCGACAGCCACCGCTCTGCTAGCATTGCTCCCATACAACCGCTACCAGCAGCTGTAATCGCTTGGCGATATTCGTGGTCTTGCACGTCTCCAGCCGCGAATACTCCTTCGACACTGGTTTCTACCGAACCGTGCTTGGTGACAATGTATCCTACATCATCTAATTCCAGTTGACCTTTAAATAAAGATGTGTTGGGATTGTGACCGATCGCGTAGAATAAACCCCGCACGTCTAGCTTGCTTTCTTCACCTGTTTTGTTGTTACGGATCAGCAAGCCTTCCATGTGCTTTTCGTTGCCAAACACATCTACCGCTTCCGTATTCCAGTGAACGGTAATTTTGGGATTATTCAAAACCCGGTCTTGCATTGCTTTACTAGCACGCATTTTGTCACCCCGCACCAACATATGTACCTCGTCGCCATATTTGGTCAGGTAGATCGATTCTTCAGCGGCGGAGTCACCAGCACCAATCACAGCTAATTTCGCTCTGTGGAAAATCGGTGTAGCGCCATCGCAGATCGCACATGCTGATATACCTCGGCTCCAAAACTGGTGTTCATCCGGCAGTCCCAAACGCTTTGCAGTAGCTCCAGTCGCGATGACGATACTATTCGTCTTAAATTCTCGCTCCTCAGAACGGACAGTAAACGGACGCTGCGACAAGTCAACTGCAATTACGTCCTCGGTGTATAACTCAGCTCCCCAGCGTTCTGCTTGAGCCTTCATCCGATCCATTAGTTCCGGTCCTGTAATTCCTTCTGGAAAACCAGGAAAGTTTTCTACTTCTGTCGTCGTCATCAGCTGTCCGCCAGGTAAGCCCCCTGCTTGGAAGCCTTCAAAGACAACAGGTTTGAGGTTTGCCCGCGCTGCATATATAGCTGCCGTGTATCCAGCGGGTCCAGAGCCAATAATCACTAAGTTCTCAACAGCAGGATTGGTCATAGGGGAATATATAAACTCATAACGACTACGTTTTTGCTATTATAGCAAAGCTATTGAGAAGTCAAAAGTCAAAAGTTAAAAGTTAAAAGTCAAAACCCAGAAGTCAGGAATCCTAATTCTTCTCCGACTCCCAACTCCCACTCTCCCACTCCCGACTCCCCCTCAAAAACTCCAAAACTGCTGCATTTACCGCTTGATTCGCTCCAGCTGAGGCATCGTGACCGCAATTGGGAAGAATTTTTAATTGAGCGTTAGGGATGCGCGATCGCAGTTTCTCACCATCGCTACACGGAAACCAGCTATCTTGTTTTCCCCATAAAATTAGGGTGGGACATTTAATTTTGTGTAGATAATTTTGAATTTTAGTAATTAAGCTTGGTTTTTTTGCCTGCAAGTGTTCGATTTCTGCTGCTGCAATTTGTAAGTCTTCCGCAACTTTGGCGATCGTCCCAGGAAATTCTACAAACGGATAGGTCAGCCAATAGACATCTTCGTCCGTCAATATTGAGGGATCGTATAGTACAGATCGCCGCTCTAATCGCATTAATTCCCGCATGACAGGGGCAAAAAAATATGGAAACCGAGTTGAATCGATCGCTTTGACTATTTCTGTTGGTAATTGCGACAGCAACCACATACCCCAATGCGGTAGGCGTTCGGGAAAAATTGGGACATTAACAACAATTAATTTTTCGATCAGTTGAGGATAAGCAAGCGCAAGTCCCAAACTCACTAATGCACCCAGCGACTCTGCAACGATGATGGCTGGTTCGTTGCATAAGCCGCCAATAATCCGCGATAGCTCGATCAATTGATGATCGTGTCTTTCTTTGCGTAATGGCTTTTCCGAAAACCCGTAACCTTTGGCATCGAAACAAATCACGCGAAAGTATTTCGATAAGGGTTCGACGCTATAACGCCAGTTGTAACTCCAACTGCCAATTCCATGTATTAAAAATAGTGGCTGACCCGTGCCTTTCTCGCCGTAGGCTATAGAAACTGGGTAGCCATTCGCATCGATAATTTTTAATGTTTGTCTCCCCTGAGGAAATGTCGCCTGCCACCAGTCCTTCATTCCTGTCTTAAAACCTCAATTAGCTAGTCACTGCATTTAAGAGCAGTTTAAAAACTAGCACACTCAAGGTTACTAAACCTATACCAATAATTAAGAACCCTACCACTAGTAAAAACATTAACCAGCGATTGGCAGGCTTACTAGTATTTGTTACCCCTAAATGTGTCTCTATTAGCTCTAAGTTCTTAACGTTGGCTTTCCAGGCAAAGTCAAACCAATCACCCACCACTGGGACAGTACCAACTACGCTTTCTAACAGAATATTACTCACCATTTTTCCCAATGTCTCTTTGGGAAGTCCCAAGCGCACGGCTTCCAGTACGATATATGCCGAAAGCGCCGTGCCGATAAAATCTCCCGCTCCTGGTAGCAATCCTAAAATGGGGTCTAAACCAATGCGAAACTTCGTCCCTGGAATTGCGATCGCATTATCCATGAGATGTGTTAGTTTACGCAAGCGTTGAATAATAGCAAGTCTAGGATGATTTGTCACAACAGGAATTGGCGAAGTCCGAGACATAATGAGGGGTGAGGAGTTAGGGACTAGGGGCTAGGGAAAATAACTAGATTATTTACTGCAAACTGAACTTTGGCACAAAGGCTATTACTGTCAATCTAAACATAGCTGAATACACTATGGGTTGTACCTATAGCTATATTTACCTAGCAATATGGTGTGAAATGTGGGTATTGCCACTGACTGCTGCTGTAGGGGCGGGTTTACCTAAAGTCTCGGTTACAAACAAAGTTTTTTGGTGAACCCGCCCCTACAACCATCAACTAATAACTAACAACTAACAACTAACCCCTTGCTTTTGGGCTTGAGCTTGAATGGCATAATCGCGGAATCTTTCCATGTTGGCTTGCAGCGTCGATTCGACTGCACGACCTAAAAATAGGCTATCCATAATTTTTCCTAAAATTCCTGGAAAGGCATAGGCAACGCTGAGCTTAACAATGGTACTGTTGTGGCGATCGTAAAACCGAATTGCGCCTTGATTGGGCAGACCATCCACAGATTCCCATTGAATAATTTGATTTGGTACTTTCTTCAAAATGCGCGAATGCCAGTCGAACTGCAATCCCCCCGTATTCAAATGCCAGCGTGACAAATCGGGGTTATCCTCCAGCACTTTTACCGACTCAATCCACTTCATCCAACGCGGCATCTGCTCTAGATCTGACCACAATTCCCATACTTGATCAACGGGAACTGGCACTTCAACCTGTACGCTATGCTCTAACCAATCTGGCATTGACTTTTCCTCTGGTTGTTTAGTGTCTATGCAGTATCGCTCGAAGCTACTACCGCGCCTGCGTCTACCTATACAGCCGACAACTCACCTTGGCTGGCTAGTTTTTCACTTGCCAGAATTGCTTTCGCTGCCAATCGCCCCGAAAGTGTTGCCCCTTCCATACTATCGATGTAGTCTTGCTGGGTGTAGCTCCCCGCTAGGAAGAAATTTGCTACTGGCGTAGTTTGATAAGGGCGATACGGTTCCATCCCTGGTGCTTCGCGATAGAGAGACTGCGCTAACTTGACGACGCTATGCCAAGTCATATTTAACTCCCGCGACGAGGGGAATAGTTCGTGGACTTGCTTGAGGACGTGTTGAGCGATCGCCTCGTTACTTTCTTTAATAAAAGGATCGCCTGGTGTCAGTACCAGTTGCAATAAAGAACCCTGTCCCTCGCGGTAATAATCTGTCGGGCTAGTTAAAGCCAAGTCTGCAAAACAAGAAAAGTCGGCATCCGGTGTATACAGTAAATTATCGATGCCTGCGGCTTGCTGCAATTGCTGGCGTTTTTGAGCGTCTTGCAGTTCTGTCACCCAACCATCAAACCGCAATTGCACGGTTGCTACTGGTACTGCTTCTAACTTATAAATGTTGTCAAATTGCGACCATTGCCGCCATGCCGCAGGTAAGAGCCGTTGAATTCCCGGGACATCGCAAGCACAGACATAGGCATCGGCAGTAATTGTTTCTTCTGTCTCGCCACTAGCAACAACTATGCCCGTGACGCTGGTTTCTCCCCTGTCTTGGGCAAATTGAATTTCTCTAACTCGCCGCCGCGTGAAAATTTTGACCTGCCTATCCTCTAAATACTTCACAATTGGTTTGTGCAAAAACTCATCCGGCGAACCTTCCAACATCCGCAACACCGAAGCCTCGCTTCTAGCAGCAAACATTTGGAAAATTGTCAACATGCAACGAGCAGAAATATGCTCGCAGTCGATAAAACCCAAAGCATAGGCAATTGGGTTCCACATCCGCTTGATGCTACCATTGCTGCCACCCTGACGGCGGAACCAGTCAGCAAAACTGATGTTGTCGAGGCTGCGGATTGTTTTCATTGCCCCCTCGAAGTCGATTAAACCCCGCACGATGGGGCTAGTACCGAGGGCGATCGCATTTTGCACTTTATCTTGTAGTGACAGCTGCGAAGTCGTGAAAAAGGCTTTTAATCCATTAAATGGCGCACCTGTAATAAAGCGAAAATCTAACGCTCCGGTGCGTCCGCCTTTATTAATAAAATTATGAACGTGTTCTTTTCGCAGTAGGTGTTCAAACGCCCCTACCTGCTTCATTAATTCAAATAGCTGGTAATAATTGCCAAAAAAGACGTGCAACCCCATCTCAACATGGTTGCCATTGGGATCTATCCAACTCCCGACTTTTCCACCTACAAAGGGGCGAGACTCATAAATCTCTACTTCCCAGCCAGCATCCGCCAACGTGACGGCAGTTGCTAGTCCAGCCAGCCCCGCACCGACAATCGCAACCCGCATGTGTTATGTCCCGTTCAGTTTCTTTACGTATATTAACAGGGTGTGGGTAATGGGTAATGGGTAATGGGTAATGGGTCATTTGTTACTATTCTCTGTTCCCTGTTGCCCGTTCCCCGTTCCCTCTCTTCACTGACAACTGACAACTGATAACTGTCAACTGTCAACTAGTAACTGTCGCTACGCCCAAAAAGTGGCGATCGCAGTAATCTGGGATTAAAATCTGTGAAGCAAGTATTGGCAAAGGTACAGATCTTTGCTTAATGACGCTACAAAGCTCTGTAGGTAGTAAAAGTAGAGAAAATTTAGCATCTAACTTATGGTAGAACCTATGAAAGCTCCTCATAAAGTTGTCATCGTTGGTGGCGGCTTTGCTGGGCTGTATGCAGCCAAAGCATTAGGAAAAAGTGGTTTCGATGTCACTTTAGTGGATAAGCGGAATTTTCATCTGTTTCAACCCCTGCTCTATCAAGTTGCTACGGGGACTCTCTCCCCAGCCGATATTTCGTCGCCGTTGCGGGCGATTTTGAATCGACAAAAAAACACTAGAGTGCTGATGGGCGAAGTCATCGATCTCGATCCTCAACAGCAAAAAATTATTTTGCGGAATGGCGAATTAGCCTACGATAGCCTGATTGTCGCGACTGGGGTAAGTCACCATTATTTCGGTAACGATAACTGGGCAGACGTTGCACCAGGACTCAAAACTGTAGAAGATGCTTTAGAAATGCGGCGGCGGATTTTTCTAGCTTTTGAAGCAGCGGAAAAGGAAACCGATCCAGAAAAACGTCGTGCTTGGTTGACTTTTGCGATCGCGGGCGGGGGACCAACGGGAGTAGAATTAGCTGGGGCGATCGCGGAGCTTGCCTACAGTACGTTAAAGCGCGATTTCCGCAATATTGACACCAAAGAAACCCAAATCTTGCTGATAGAGGGTATGGATCGCATCCTACCACCCTACGATCCAAAACTATCGGCTCAAGCAGCGCACTCTCTAGAGCGGTTGGGCGTAACGATCAAAACTAAGACTTTAGTTACGAACGTCACCGAGGATGCTGTGACGATTCGTCAAGGTGAGAATATTGAATCCATTCCTGCGCGGACGGTTTTATGGGCAGCGGGTGTGAAGGCTTCATCAATGGGAGAAGCGATCGCCCAACGCACGGGGGCGCAACTCGATCGGGCGGGACGAGTCATTGTCGAACCCGATCTAAGTCTGGCTAACTATTCCAATATTTTCATCATTGGCGATTTGGCGAATTATTCGCACCAAGATGACAAACCTTTACCAGGAGTCGCACCCGTAGCCATGCAAGAAGGGCAATATGTAGCAGAACTGATCCAACGCAGGCTTCAGGGACAAGCTGTCACTCCTTTCCGCTACGTTGATATCGCCAGCCTAGCGGTGATCGGACGCAATGCCGCAGTCGTAGATTTACGTTTCGTCAAGTTCTCAGGTCTTTTTGCTTGGTTAATTTGGCTGTTCGTGCATATTTACTACCTAATTGAATTTGACAATAAGTTGGTAGTAATTTTCCAGTGGGGCTGGAACTATTTCACCCGCAAGCGAGGAGCGAGGTTAATTACTGGCGAAGAATCATTACTCCAGTTAGAAATTGATGAAAATGGCAACTATTACGCGCCCTCAGGCGATCGCGCGAAGGTAGTTACTACTCACACCTAGTTAAGTTGTTGGCTTGATGGTTTGTCATTAGTCATTCGTCATTTGTCATTGGTACGCACAAAGAACTATTGACAACTGACTAATGATTCATTGGTTATTGGTCAGTCTACAAATGATAAACGAGAAGTCGTAAGTCGTAACTAAGAACACTAATCATTCACAAATGACAAATGACTCAATTATTAGCAAGATTGCTGGCAACGCAGCCAAACATAAACTTCTTGACTTCTTTGGGAATTTTGCCAGTTGCTCTGTACTTTTTTTCTAGTTTAGAAAACTGTTCGAGATCGTAGTCGTCTTGAATGCGATCGAGGACGCAAGCACAGACTTGTTTTTTACCACTTTTTTCCGTGCATTCCTGCATAAAACTTTGTACGACTTCTGCCGGGTATGCATTGGTATTTGCTTCAGCTCGAACCAATGTAGGAAAGAAAAAAGTGGCAGTAGAGAGAAGTGTGTATGTGAGTTGCTTTCCAGTCAGCATTTTCCGTTTAAGTTCAAAAAAATTTCATGAAGCAGACAAATCAAACATAATTTATCCGCACATTTTCTGGGTCAGAAAAATTACTGAAATTAAGATATTCTTAATTGGGAGCCAGCGATCGTTAAGTATTAATAGGTAAGTGTAAACAAATAATACAAGTTAAAAAACCTGATAAAAATCTCGCAATTTGGCGATCGGCTGTGTCAGGATGAAAAGTTGCAGATTTATCAGTTATCAGTGGCTAGTGGCTGGTGACTAGTGGCTAGAATTACTCCCCCTCTCCCTTGTCCGACTTACGACTTTCAACTTTCTTACCATTGCAGATTTTGACTCAGTAAGGCTGTTGCTGCTTCCCCATCTACAGCAGGAGAGAAAAAGTAGCCTTGTGCGTATTCGGACTGTAAAGCTCGCAGTCGGGTAAGTTGTGTTGCGGTTTCTACTCCTTCGGCTGTCACCTCTAGTTCGAGTTGGCGAGCGAGAGTGAGGATAGTTTCCACAAGGGGGACGTTGTCAGCGTTTTCAATTTGTGCCACAAAGGAGCGATCGACCTTTAAACCGTGAATCGGAAAGTGGTAGAGCCGCCCTAGAGATGAGTATCCCGTGCCAAAGTCATCGATCCATAATTGCACGCCTAAATTTCGTAACTGCCAGAGGAGATCGGGTGCGGCTCCGGCTCCATCCATAATTGCGCCTTCAGTAATCTCTAGGTGCAAGCATTCGGCACTTAATTCTGTATCCTGTAAAGCTTGCTGTACTTGCTGGCTGAGTTGGGGTTGACTGAACTGCTTGCCAGAAATATTTACACTCATCGTTAAAGGTGCGATCGCCGGAAATTGCCTTTGCCACTGAGCTAATTGAGCGCAAGCCGTGTAGAGTACCCACTGACAGATGCGGTTAATCAGTCCCGCCTCCTCTGCGGCGTGGATAAATTGGCTGGGGTTTTGCAAACCGTATTGGGGATGTTGCCAGCGAATCAAAGCCTCAAAACCGACAATTCTACCTGTAGCTAGCGAGATAATTGGTTGATAGTACAGGCGAAACTCTTGTCGTTCCACAGCATTTCTTAGATCTGTTTCCAATTGCAACAATGCTACTGCCCTAGCGTGCATGTCAGGGTTAAATATCTGATAGCCTGACGTTCCCTGACTTTTGGCGCGATACATGGCAAGATCGGCATCTCGCAGTACGTCTTCGGAGTTGTCATAACCAGTGGTACTCAAGGCAATACCAATACTGGCAGCGGTGAAAACTTCCTGTCCGTCTAAATGAAACGGCACAGCAAGCGCAGTATTGACTCGTTCGGCAACGCGAATTGCATCGCTAACATCGGTAATATCCTCGATCAGAATTGTAAATTCGTCTCCCCCGAGCCGCGCTACCGTATCTACAGGACGCAGACATTCTTTAAGGCGATCGCCGATCGCCATGAGTAAGCGATCGCCCAGTAAATGCCCTAAACTATCGTTAATGACTTTAAAGCGGTCTAAATCTAGAAACAAAACGGCGAAAAAATCTTCTGGATGCCTTTTGTGATGCTCGATCGCTAATTGCAAGCGATCCATAAACAGCACGCGATTGGGTAAACCCGTGAGCGGATCGTGAAACGCATTCTGCCGCAATTGTTCTTCTACTTGTTTCAATTGGGTAATGTCGCGGCAAATCGTATTCAGTCCTACAGGTGTCCCCATTGCATCTAAAATTAATTTGCTGCGTTCGCGAATCCAAAACACCGAGCCATCTTTACGCACTTTTCGCAGTTCGATTTCGCTCGTCGTCACTCTGTCGCGAAACATGCTCTCCATCCACTGCTGCGCCCAAGGAAGATCGGCTTCGTAAACTGTCATCCAAGCCGAACTACCAATTAGTTCTTCTTGGCTATAGCCTAAATACTCAGCACTAAACTGATTTGCCGATTGGATTGTGCCATCCGGTGTCAGGGAAAAATAGGCATCGGGAGCCAGCTCGAATAATTCTTGATATCGCTTTTCACTTTCTCGTATTGCTTCAACTCTGGCGATTTCTGCTCTGAGTTGTTGACCAAAAAAAGAAGCCAAGCCACCCAATAATAAGATCGCCAAAGTTGCAACACCAATCGTAATTGCCAGCACGTAGTTATCAATGCCAGCAGGCATCGTGCTTAATTTTTGGACGCTGGGATAGAAATTGACTCCCGCCATCGCCAGGTAGTGCATTCCATCAATCGCAGTTCCCGCTAAAATGGCACTTCCCAGCTTGCGCCAACTCTCAGCCGGAACCAGAACTTTAGCAGCCGGATGAAATGTCAGCCACAAGCCACAAAAGGACAGACCAACCGCACACAAATTGGAAAAAGCAACGAACCGCAGATCGTAGATTGGTTCTGCTGCTACCAACATCCCCTGCATGGCAGTGTAATGCATCCCAATCGTCGCCAGCCCGACAAAAAAACTGCCAGACGACAGCAACAGCCAATTCAACGGTAGGCGACTGACGAGGAACAGCCCCAAACCAGCAGTCGCGATCGCCACTACCATTGACAGTAAAACGATTTCAAAGTTGTAAGAGATGGAAATTGGTAGTTGATAGGCAAGCATGGCAACAAAATGCATTGCCCAGACACTAATCCCTAAAGCGATCGCGCCGCCAACCGTCCAAAATTTTCGTGCAATTCCCTGCGCATAAATCACTTGTCCCACCAAATCTAGCGCTGTGTAAGCGCCAAAAATCGCGATCGCTAGCGAAAGAAAAACCACCCGCAGATCGTAGGTGGCGCTTAAGGCTCTACTTATCTGAATTATTTCCCGATCTACCATACTTGCTGCTGAGATTTTGGCAGCAGAAAATCCTGCCATAGGCTAATTTCTCTCAGCTTGCCATTTAAGTGCAGAGTTTTTCTCCCTCAAAAAGTATGATTTTTAACGACTATCCTACAGATTGATGCAGAACTGGAATCAAAAACTGCGTCAATGTAAATGCATCGACTCCCATTTGAGTTCTTTCTCGTTCTGCTAAAATGCCAGCTTGGGAGTGCCACCATGCCGCACACGCCGCGATCGCATCTACTGAGATGTGTTGTGCGGTTGCCTGGGCGAGCAGTCCCCCCAGTAATCCAGTTAAAACATCGCCACTTCCACCCCGTGCTAATGCAGGCGTACTCTCAGGATTAATCCAGACTTGACCTGATGGATTGGCGATCGCCGTTCTCGCTCCCTTGAGCAATACTACTGCTTTGCTCGTCTGTGCTGCTTCTCGTACAGCACTAATGCGGTCTTGCATCGGGCTAGGAGCATCGGGAAATAAGCGTTTAAACTCTCCTGCATGAGGTGTGAGGACGGTTGGAGACGATCGCCGCGATAACTTTTGCGTCCCCAAAATGGCAAGAATATTCAACCCGTCTGCATCTAGAACTAGGGGACAATCGTTGTTCAAAACTCCTTGGATAATCGGCGTGGCTTCTAAAGTCAGACCGGGACCGCAGGCAATAGCTTGAAATGATTCTAAATCGGTTCCTTCTGGTAAATCGAGCTGGGCGATCGCGCCATTATCAGTTTCGGCACAACCTACAACTAATGCTTCAGGGAGTTGCGCGTTCAGCAGGGGTTTGAGCGATTCAGGCACGGCGATCGACAGCATTCCGACACCACTTGCTCTAGCACCTAAAGCCGTTAGTAATGCACCGCCAGCGTAACGTCGCGAACCGCAAATGAGTAACAAATGCCCTTGTTTGTATTTGTGGGTGACTGGCGGACGAGTCAGGGGAAGAGTGGCGATCGCCAAGTCACTCGTCACGCGCTTGACTTTAGGCGCTTCCAAAACAGCGTGTATATCTGCTGTGGGGATGTCAAAATCGAGCAGTTCTGCCGTACCGATATACTCTAATGCTCGATCTTGTAATAATCCTTGCTTCCACAATCCCAAACAAAAAGTTCGCGTTGCTTTAACTGCTTTTCCTAGCACTTCTCCTGTATCTGTATGCAACCCAGAAGGGAGATCGATGCTGAGAATAGGCATAGACCAGCGGTCGAGTTGGTGAATATCTGAGGCGATAGGCTCGGTGATTTGGCGTTCCATGCCAAACCCAAATAAGCCATCGATTAACAAGTCACAATCTTGCAAGGGAGCGATCGCCTCAAAATGTGGAATGCCCAAACTCTTAACATACTGTGCGTGTTGGTCGGTTAATTCTTTTAATTTGGCGATCGGACGGTAAACGAGAACTTCATACCCTTGAAAATGTAGCTCTCGCGCCACCACCAACGCATCACCACCATTATGTCCTGGTCCTACCAGCACGCCGACCCGCCGTATTTGCGGATAGGGATACAATGTCTGCACTCGTCGGGCGATCGCGCCCCCTACTTTTTCCATCAAAGCTGCTACTGGCATTCCCGCAGCAAATATCCGCGCCTCAATCTGGCGCATCTGCTCAGCCGTAACTACGACTTGCTCAATTTGTTTGCGTCTAGATCGTTCTGGTAGCAAAGCTCAAATCCAAAGCTTACTTTATCTAGACTACCAGCCTTATCGAGCTACAGCTTAACGCTTGAGTCATAAAGCTTGAGGCGATCGGTTTTTCGGGTCGTGCTGCGATCGCATATCAGCAGCAACTACAGCAATCCAAATTGATTTGCAAACGTTTTCCGTGTAGAGACGTTACATGTAACGTCTCTACACGGGCAATCGATTTCACGATTCATCTAGGAGCGCTATATATGCACTCCAGGATGATTGAAAGCAATTGCGTGAGGAACGCTATATTAGCAGCAGTCTCATTACCAGGACAGATTGTATGTATTCAGTCATGCGTACTGTGGATATGACGTTTCCTCTGTGGGGTTTAGTAATTTTCATCGTATGGACGATCGCTGTCGTTGCCTCTTTGATTGTTGTTAGAATTCGACATCTCTCTGCTGGTGGTTCTGTCAAAGATTTCGCCACACCAAACGATGAAAGCTTGCTTTGGCGGTTATATCGGGTACAAGCTAACTTGGTGGAGAACCTACCTTTATATTTAGGAGTTTTGTTTCTGCTGACAGTTCGAGGCGTATCTGGAACAGCGGTAGATTCAGTAGTTGTTGCGTACATCGGATTTCGGCTAGCACACTCACTGATTCACATAGCTGGCTTAAATCCGTTGTATCGAGTTTTCTGTTTAGGCATTCAGTTTGTTTGCTTGGTCGCCTTAATTGTACTAGCAATTTTCTAGGTTCCCGTCACATTTACTACACTACTTCTATCTGGTAATCAAATTTTTGTAACTTTCTATATAAAATAATCCTAAATCATTCACAAAATACAGTTGCATTGGGTACAAGATCGTCTTATCCCAATCTAATGACAGAACTTTATCCAAATCCATCAAATGCAAGATTTAAAATAATCTCGCAGACTGGAACGGAATATTTTGAGGAGATTTTAAAAGACGATTGTAGGCTAATGTGGGACTTTATCAAAAAGCTCTGTGAGAAGCAGCAATCTATTAAATATAAGCAATTGCGAAAAATTTGCGTAGCCTTCAATATTACTAAAATATCATAATGATGCAAAAGTATTAGTAGGAGAGATTGTCATGGTAAAGTGTAGCGCGTAGATCGATTAAACTGACTGAATTTGTGGAAAACATTCCAGATGAAGCAATTGTGGTTCGAGGTGGACGTAATCGCCCAGAAGATATTCAGCGAGGAATCGGAACTCATCCCAGTGGAGTAACTGGAATTTCAGTGGAATGTAGAGTAGGATTATCAGTAGCAGAGTTGGCAGCAATTATTCCGCACAGGCAGGTGGGTATTACAAGCGTTGGCGAAGTTCGCAAACTAGGTGGAGATGTCATCCGTACCTCTGGAAGAAGCACAAATCATGCTACCTTAACGGGATTAACTCCGAAGGAAATTAGCAACCTCTTGACCCCAACAATTCCGAATCCATCACAGCAGTTTTAATCAGAGCAACTTTATGAACCGTCCGAGAATTTTTGCAGACTTTCATAATGCAGATGCCCAAGGGCGATTACGGCTCAGTTGTATTGGCACAATTGAAGATTTGTCTCGTCAGCAAATTCAATTAAAGAACGGTCAACTATTAACACTTTACAGTGAAGAATTAGAAGTTGACGGATTAGTACAATTTTCTGAAGCAGAGAACATATGGGTGGCGACAATTGATTGGGATAGAATCAGAACTGTAGAAGATGAGCATATCATTTCAGCAAAGTTATAAGTACTCACTGCCCGTAATAAACTCGCGCCCTTCTCAGTCCTGAAGCTCGTAAATAGCGCCGCCAATTTTCGGCTTGTTCTTTTGCCAAAAATGGTCCTACTCTTACGTGAGTTCTTGGTTCTTGACGCTGGCTAACTCTGACTGGCATTCCCATTCTTAGCTGTTGGATTCGCTGCTCGATCGCACCTAATTTGTCTTGTTTAGCAGGAATGACAACGAAATAAAATTTACCTGTAAAGTCTGTATCTTCTCCAGTTGAAAGATTGACAATTCGCGCATCAATGCCTTGAGATTCTAGGGCGATCGCTAGTTTTTGGGCGTTAGCAGTTTGTTGAAATATTCCTGCCTGAATCACGTTTCTTTGTTGATACTGGCGCACGAATGCCGATGGCTCAAACTGTTTGATTCGTTGTAGCGTCAATGCATTCGGATTATTTACGTAAACCAAGTAATTCGTTGTGCGAGGAGTAGGTACGGGATTTACTTGTAAAGGCTTAACTGGTGCGGGGTTAGCTGGTGCAGACGAAGGTGCTTGGAAGTCGAGTTCGCGGGGAGTGAAATTAGAATTAGAAATTCGGAATGCGGAATTCGGAATTGTTTTTTTGTTTTCAGCTATGGGTTGCGTTTCAGTGGCGTTAGCAACTACTGCCAACCATGTTCCTACCAATAGAGTTACGACTGGCGCGATCGCCATGTTCCTACTAATATCTAAATTAAAAAATTTGGTTATTATGGAAGATTGAATTCGCCGCTTCATCGTAGCTAGCCTTGTGCTTCAAGTCGAGTAGTTATTGAATATAAAACAATTTTTGCTGCATTCCCACCCACTGAGCTGAAAAATAGCTTTTGAGCTGCGTGCGAGCAACAAAAATATAAAGAAAAAATTAACCCACTCTCACTCTTACCCCCAGAGCATTTTTGCGGAAACTTTTTCTGGATTCATGCTGCTGCGATTGAACGTTCAGTAGATATACGGGAAGAATGGGTAATTGGTAATGGGTAATTGGTAGTTGCTCCCTTGTCCCCCTTGTCCCTCCCTACTCCCTACTCCCTACTCCCTGCTCCCTAATTAAATCATTTTCTCCGGGCGGACGAGGCGATCGAATTCTGCTTCGGTGAGGTAGCCTAACTCGACACAGGCTTGGCGTAGCGTAGTGCGATCGCTATATGCTTTTTTCGCCACAGCAGCAGCGCGATCGTAACCAATATGGGGGTTGAGTGCTGTGACTAGCATCAGGGAATTGGTGAGGAAATGCTGAATTTGTTCTCGATTTGGTTGGATACCAATGACCAAATGCTCTGTAAATGACGAGCAAGCATCGGCTAGTAATCGGATGGAATGCAATAGATTATGAATCATGACAGGCTTGAACACGTTTAGCTCGAAGTTACCTTGAGATCCGGCAACTGCGATCGCGGTGTCGTTTCCCATCACTTGCACGCATACCATCGTCATCGCCTCGCACTGAGTCGGATTGACTTTTCCTGGCATAATTGACGATCCAGGTTCATTCGCAGGTAAAATTAGCTCTCCTAAGCCACACCGGGGACCAGAACCCAACCAGCGCAGATCGTTAGCAATTTTCATTAACGAAGTTGCTAGGGTTTTCAGCGTCCCGCTAGCAGCAACGATCGCATCGTGAGCCGCTAAAGCGGCAAATTTATTTGGGGCAGAGATAAATGGTAATTGGGTGCGATCGCTAATTTTCGCCGCCACGCGATCGGCAAATTCTGGATGTGTATTTAATCCCGTACCTACTGCTGTACCACCAATTGCTAATTCATATAAATCTGGTAATGCAGCTTGAATGCGAATTAAATCTTTTTCTAATTGAGCGATATAACCAGAAAATTCTTGTCCTAAAGTCAAAGGTACGGCATCCATTAAATGAGTGCGACCGATTTTGACAATCTCCTGAAATTCCTCTGCTTTAGCCGCCAATGCATCTCGCAGTTTCTTTACCATTGGTAGCAGTCGATGGTAAATCTCTTCAGCTGCGGCAATGTGCATTGCTGTCGGAAACGTATCGTTGGAAGATTGAGACATATTTACATGGTCGTTGGGGTGAATTGGCTGTTTACTGCCCAAAACTCCCCCAGCTAGCTCGATCGCTCGATTGGCAATAACTTCATTTGCATTCATGTTGGTTTGAGTGCCGCTGCCCGTCTGCCAAATTCGTAACGGAAAATGATCGTCTAGCTTGCCAGAAATTACCTCTTCTGCGGCTTGCACGATTAAACTTGCTTTATCTTCCGGCATTTGTCCCAACTCTTGATTGACAGCCGCCGCCGCTTGTTTCAGAATGCCGATCGCCCGAATCATTTCCCGTGGCATGGTATCGTTGCCAATGGCAAAGTAAATTAGCGATCGCTGGGTTTGTGCGCCCCAGTAGCGATCGTTTGGTACTTCAATCGTCCCCATACTATCGGTTTCAGTCCGAGTGCCGATTTGAGTAGTCATGGGTTCCATTAGCATTTGTTCCTTAATTCACCACATCCTACATCCTATGTCACTCCAATTCGCAATTGTATAAACCATACGAACATGGTTTATACAATATCTAGAGGGGCGCACGGCTGTAGGGGCGCACGGCTGTAGGGGCGCACGGCTGTAGGGGCGCACAGCCGTGCGCCCCTACTACTTAAATAATCGATCGCACCACTCCCCCCTCAACCCGCAAGGCTGCGCCGTTAATAGCAGACGCTAAGGGACTGGCTACGAAAGCAACTAAAGCCGCAACTTCCTCCGGCGTGGCGAAGCGTTTAATTAGGGAAGAAGGGCGAGTCTTCTCGAAAAACTCTTTTTCTACCTGGCTCGGATCGATATTGCCAGACTGCGCCATGTCTTGCACGAAAGTTTCTACCCCTTCTGACTTGGTGGGACCAGCCAGGATAGAATTTACCGTAACGTTACTACCAACTGTAGTTTCTGCCATTCCTCGCGCCAAGGCAAGTTGAGCGGTTTTGGTTACGCCATAATGGATCATTTCAGCGGGAATATTCACAGATGATTCGCTGGAGATAAAAATAATCCGTCCCCAGTTTTGTTGCAGCATCAGCGGTAAGTAATGCCGCGATAACCGCACGCCACTCATGAGGTTAGTTTCGATAATTTCCATCCAATCTACATCTGTGATTTCGCCAAATTCCTTGGCTTGATAAATTCCCAGATTATTCACCAAAATGTCTACGACTGGTACTTGCTGAAACGTTAACTCAGCACCAACTGCGGTAGATAAATCTGCCGTGACACCTTGTAGTTTTGCTTCTGGATAAATCTGCCTAATTTTATCCATCGCACTCCCAACTCGTTCTGGTTTTCTGCCATTAATCGCTACTGTTGCCCCCTCTTGAGCTAAAATCGTCGCGATCGCCAAGCCGATTCCAGCAGTAGAACCACTAATTAGGGCGATTTTGTCCGTTAGTTGAAGATCCATTCGATCGCTCCTTACAGATTAAGGTCTAATCAAGCGATGCATATCTAAAGATGGTGGTGCAATTGTAGTTTGTGTCACCATGTCGTGAATCTGTCCTCGGTGGTGAGTTTGATGGTTAAACAAGTGAGCGACTAATAAATTGACTGGATCTGCACAAGTTTTTCCTGCATTGTTGACGTACTCAATTGTCCCGTGCAAAAATTCCGCAGTTAGATTGGCAACAAAGGTTTCGATCTGCTCATCTTCTACTCTACGTGCCGTCCACAATTCCTCATAATCTTCGTAAAGAATTGCATCGAGCATAGTTGATGGTATTTGTTTGCCTGCAAATCTTGTTAGCCAAATGCGATCTCCTACTAAAATATGATTGAGCGTGCCATGAATGCTCTTAAAAAATGCAGGTCGATTTTGCTTGCGTTCTGCATCGCTTAACTGAGAACAAACTTGATACAATTTGTGATTTGCCAAACTGTTATAGCGGGCAAGCATTTGAAAGTGTTCGATGAGCATATTAGTTTTGAAGGGAGCAGGGGAATTGTAGGGGCGGGTTTAGCAAGCGGCTTTACTAAGCTAGTCAGCATTCATTTCTATAAACTTAAATTTGTCAACTTTTTGTGGGATGGGCATCCTGCCCGTCCAGATAGTGCAACTTAAATGCCGATTAGCTTACTAGCAGAGATTTCCGGTAAACCCGCCCGTACAGGAATTTAGAATTGGATACAAATTTTGCCGAAGTGAGAGCCGCTTTCCATATATTTCAAAGCTTCTCGTGCTTCAGAAAAAGGAAAGACACGATCTACAATTGGTTTGATTTGATGTAGCGTAATTGCTTGATTCATGGCTTCAAACATCTCTCGCGAACCAACATAAATTCCCTGCACGCGCACGCTTTTCATTAACATCGATACCGTGCTAATCTCGCCACTACCACCGCTGAGAACGCCGATTAAACTAATTTGTCCGCCTATACGTACAGCCCGTAAAGATTCGTTTAAAGTTCCCGATCCGCCAACTTCTACAACTAAATCGACACCCTCACTGTCAGTTAATTCTCTGGCGTTTTTGCCCCATTTGGGTGTTTGTTTGTAATTAATTATTTCTGAAGCCCCTAATTGCTTGACTTTTTCCAACTTTTCATCGCTGCTGGAGGTAGCAATAACTCGCGCCCCTGCAATTTTGGCAAACTGAAGGGCAAAGATCGAAACTCCGCCCGTACCTTGTACGAGTACTGTCTCCCCTGCTTTGAGGTTACCGGAGTGAAACAGGGCATTCCAAGCAGTGACGGCGGCGCAGGGTAAAGCAGCTGCTTCTGCGTCTGTGAGGTGCGCTGGAACGTGTACTAAGCCATCTTCGTCCAATACTACATATTCTGCCAGCATTCCATCTATGGCTCCACCCAAAGCCGAGTTAGTTTTTGCTGCGGTTAGTTTTCCGGCGATCCAATTTTGGAAGAAAATACCCGCCACGCGATCGCCCACTTTTACCCGCGTCACTCCTTCCCCGACTGCTACAACTTCTCCCGCACCATCAGAAAAGGGAATTAGAGGTAAAGGTATGTTGGGATTGTACAGTCCTTTAACCACCATCAGATCGCGGTAATTCAGGGATACTGCCCGGATTTTGATTAATACTTGTCCGTAACTGGGGCTAGCATCTGGACGTTCTGCAATGTTTAGAGAGTCTAAACCGAAGGAATTCTGAATTTCGTATACCTTCATGCTAATTCTCCATCTGGTTCTGGCTGTAGAGACGTTACATGTAACGTCTCTACATAGTAAAAAAATTGGTTGCAGATCTAGCATTAGCTAGGATGGAAAAAATAGATAGCTGGTTTGATTGCTTATATTGTCAAATTTGAAACAGTGGCGATCGCAATATTTTTAATTGTCATAAATTTGTCATTCGTCATTCGTCATTGTAAAATATCCGATTTTATCGCCCCCCATTTTGAGCTTCATTAGTCATTCGTCATTGTCATATATCCAATTTTATCACCCTCCTTTTTAAGGGGGGATGGGGGGATCTTCTATGACGTAGTTGAAAGAAAATAGACGATCGCAACTTAAGAAAATGCGAACTATTCAACCTGCTTTTTACTATACAAGATCTGAATTATTTTACTCAAGCTAACGACAATTAAAACCACAGCTAAGCTAACAGCTAAGAAAGGTAATACGAGCGCCAAGATTGACAAAACAAACGCGCCGAAAGATTCAATTGTCGCTACGACTGAATTACCGAGTCCAATTGTCAAAGCAGTAGAAGATATCCGAGCAATTCCCGTTAAGCCTTGAATTGTACCAGCTGTACCACCACCTGCGATCGCGGCTAAAGTCCATTTGAGTAAAGGATCGGTATCGGGTAGAAAAGCAGCGGTAATAGCAGTACCAATTGCGATCGCGGTTGGGGTAGCAATAGTATCGAGCAAGTGGTCTACTAAAGGAATATAGTAAGCCCCCACTTCCACCGCCGTCGCCACAGCAAAAGCTATCAGTGCCGGATAAGTCCCCATCCAAGCAAAACCTGAAGCCAGGGGTAAATGACCGAAAACAGCTGCAATACTCATGACTAACGGTGGAATAAAAATCCGAAAGCCACAAGCAGCACTTAAAGCAATACCGATACTAATGCCTTCTAGGGTATCCATCTTTAAGGGAACAAGAGAACAGGGGGGACAAGGGAGAAGTCAAAAATTAAAAGTCAAAAGTCAAAAGTTAAAAGTTAAAACTCAGGAGTCAGAAGTCATAACCAACAACTGATAACTGACAACTGTGTAGAGACGTTACATGTAACGTCTCTACACAGATAACTGATACATACTAGCGCTTTTCAGTGCCTTGATTGCCACCACCTTCAGCCATTTGATCGCTGCTGCCAGATTCTGGTACAGCAGAAGGCTTAGCATCTGTTTGAGCCGCATTACCAGTTTTGCGAATGTCTTCCTCAACGGGGGTTTGATAGCCGCCGGAAGCTGATGACGTATTTTTTTCTTCTTCTGACATAATCTTTTCCAAATCCATGCTAATTTAGCATCATTCTATACAGCAAGAAAATGCACTCTCCTCTCTCTTACATGTGGTTTGGTGTAATTTTTGCTCCACCTTTAGGAGTAATTTTTTTGAAGTGAGTTCTGAGAAAAGTTTTGACTTCTGACTTTTGACTTTTGACTTCCTCGGTTGTGGTAAAAAATACTTAAGCTAAAATTTTACAAGCAGTTTCACGATAAGGAAAAATGCTGTGTTCCCTTTGCGCGACGATGTTCCTACATCAATTACGCCTTATATTACCTATGGATTAATCGGTGCAAATATTGGTATTTTTCTTTACCAATTAACCCTGAACCAACAACAATTACAAGAATTTTTCTATTCAGCTGCTGTCGTGCCTTGCCAATTGTCAGGAAATATAGTAGGTAGATGTCCTATTCCAACACCGCAGCAATTACCAGAATGGATGACATTAATTTCATCTCAATTTTTGCATGGCGGCTTCTTACACATTGCCGGAAATATGCTGTTTCTCTGGATTTTTGGGAATAATGTAGAAGACCGTTTGGGACATGTAAAATTTTTAATTTTTTATCTTACTTGTGGAGTTTTAGCGGCGTTATCTCAGTGGTTTTTCTCACCAAATTCAACTATTCCCTCATTGGGTGCAAGTGGGGCGATCGCAGGCGTGATGGGTGCGTACATTTTGCGCTATCCCCAAGCTAGAGTCTTTACTTTAGTATTTCTAGGATTCTTTGTGACTACCTTGCAAATTCCAGCAATTTTTTTCTTAGGATTGTGGTTTGTTCAACAAGCTTTATATGGTATCGCTAGTTTACAAGTCCCTAGCAATATTGGGATGGAAAGTGGCGGTGTAGCTTATTGGGCGCACGCAGGAGGATTTGTATTTGGGGCAATTCTCGCCCCAATGTTTGGACTATTGAAACGCGATTAACTAAAACGAAATGTAGAGACGTTACATGTAATGTAGAGACGTTACATGTAACGTCTCTACATTCTATTTATCGAGACTCTGGTGATGGTGCGATCGCTTCTGGTTGCGGTAAATTCTGTTCTGGCGATCGCTGAAACACAATTTGTAATAGTGGTGGGGCGATAAATGTGGTGACAATGACCATGACAATAATTGCTGCATCTAAGGCAGGTGGTAACACGCCAGTAGCAGAACCAATGCCAGCAAAAACAAGTCCTACTTCACCTCTAGGAATCATACCCACGCCGATCGCTAAACGATTGACTTTCTCTTGCCCGAAGACGGTGAAGCCAGTGACGACTTTACCTAAAATTGCAACGACAATCAGAAAGCTAGCCATAATTAGCCCTTCCCGATTTGCGGGTACGGCTGGGTTTAAAACACCGATGTCTGTTTTGGCACTAACTACTACAAAGAAAATCGGTACGAGAATATCTGCGATCGGAACGACTTGACTTTTCAATTCGCGACATTTTTGCGTTTCTGCTAATACTAACCCAGCAGTAAAAGCACCCAAAATTGCCTCTAGTTTGATGACAGTGGCAATGTAGGATAAGACAAAAGCAAAAATGAGTGCTGGAATTAATAATTGCCCGCGAGTTTTGAGTGCATCAACCAACTGAACGAAATAGGGATTTAACCAGCGTCCGATTAAAATTGTTCCTACTAAAAACACGACTGAACTGATAATCAAATAGAGAATATTTGTCAGTTCGACTTCTCCAGTTTTAGCAAGACTAGCAACCACGGCTAGGACGATAATACCCAAAACATCATCCAGCACCGCCGCACCGATAATAATTTGTCCTTCCGAACGGTTGAGATAGTTGAGTTCTGCCAAAACTTTAGCCGTAATACCGATGCTAGTTGCCGTCAAAGCTGCGCCTGCAAAAATAGCTGGTACGGTGGAGATGTGGAATAAAGTAATTAAGCCTAAAGTACCGAATAGAAACGGTGTCACCACCCCGACGATCGCGACGATTGTAGCTTGAGTTCCGACACGCAATAGTTCTTGTAAATTGGACTCTAACCCAATTTCAAACAGTAAAATCACCACACCAATTTCTGACAGAACGGAAATCACTTCGCTGTCTATCTGAAATGTTGTCGTCACTCCATCTACACTCAATCCCGCTGTAGCTTCCAGAAAACGTATTAACAGCGAATTAGAACTGTCACCGCCACCTTCGGGAAATACCAACAGATGTAAAGCCGAGATCCCTACCACCAAGCCGCCAATAAGTTGCCCTAAAACTGGTGGTAAATTCAGCCGCGCGCAAACTTCCCCGCCAATGGTACTGGCTAAGTAAATCACAACCAGACTAGCTAAGATGCCAGCGAAAATGAAGGGAGCATTGTCTGCTGTTGACGCACTGGCAAGTAAAGAAGTGCTACCGATGCGAATCGGATCGAACCAGGCGATCGCGTCAAATACTGGTGCTGCGGAAATCAGTCCACCAAAATTCATGCTTTAACCTCAAGTCACTTTTCTCATTGTGCCGTTAATTAGGGAGT
>NZ_PYCI01000114.1:0-22720 GCF_003015105.1 Chroococcidiopsis sp. CCALA 051
AGATGTGTATAAGAGACAGCAACACGATCCCCCCAACCCCCCTTCACAAGGGGGGCTAATAGTAAGTAGTCAGTAGGGTGGGCAACGCCCACCTTGACTGTAGGTTGAGGCTAATAATAAGTAGGGTGGGCAACGCCCACCTTGACTGTAGGTTGAGGATTGCGTTCGATAAAATATGCCCACTGTCCGACTTCGACATTCAGTCAATTGGCATTCAGTCAATTTGAGTTTGTTTGCCTTGTTAGTACTGCTAATTGCGATCGCCACAGTACTATATACATCTAGCGAACGTAACTTTCATTGGTGGATTGATTGGTATTACAAAACTATCGAGGTTGCTAGCGCCTTTCGTCAATCTCCCATCGCAGGCATTAGCAACTTTTTGCAGTCGCTAGGAGCAGAACGAAATAAAATTTACACTCTGCCATTAGTGCCATTTATCCTACTATTTGGCGAGTCGCGATTAGTCTATCAAATTGGTTTAGCACTCGTTTATTTACTACCCTTTTCCCTGGTAATGGGAGGTTTGGGGACGCGATTGATCGCAGCCAATTCTATAGCTGTTTTTTGGTCAACGGCAATTTTTAGTTTATTAATTCCTATCAATTGGATACCAACTTTTCTTGGCATTCCAGATACGGGAGGGGCTGTATTAATTGGGCTAGCAGTTTGGATTTACTTGCAAAATATGAGGCTCAAACGTTGGTGGCGCGTGCCAGCGATTGGTGTCTTATTAGGAGCGGCGATTCTATTTCGTCGTCATTTTGCTTACGGGGCGATCGCTGTTTTAGTTGCAATGTCTCTGCAAGCATCGATATTTTTCTGGACTGCTAAACGTATAAAACCACAATTAGCGTGGCAGAAATTGCGGCAAGTTGCAGTAAAGATTGGGCTAATTGCTCTCATTTGTTTTATTACTCTTGCGGCGATCGCTTGGCAGTTTACTTATAACGCGCTAGTTACAGATTATCGAGGGCTGTATGCTTCTTGGAGTTTCCCAATTGATACAATTGTCGAACTCTATGCTGCTTATTTTGGCTGGGCAACGCTCATACTTGCCGCACTCGGATTTTTAGCAGGAATTTTGACTCGTACTCTGTATCTTCCAGCATTTAGTTTCATCTGGCTGTTTGGCGTAGTCTCAGTAGTAGAATGGTTGATTCTCTTGCGCTATGCCAATGTGTTTTATTGCCTCCATTTGTCCCCAATTGTGGTACTAGGGTTAGCTAGCGGTGTTTGGACGGCTTACTTGAAACTCAAGGGAAATTTTCGTCATCTCGCTCTGGGCATAGTTGTTTGTTACCTCGCGAGTAATTTAGCGATCGCCCTAACTCCCATTGGCAATTTCCAGCATTCACTTCGTTCCCTATGGACGTTGAATATTCCTCCCTTAGTCCGGGCAGATTACGATGAGGTGATTCGGTTAGTCGCTTACTTACGTCAAATTGCGACTAATAAAAAGCCAATTTATATTGTTGGTTTCCAGCGGTTGCAGCTCAACAGTGGTATGGTGCGGGCAGTCGAACGTAGTGTATACAAACAAAACGAGCGAGATAATTTACTGTTGCTAGGCGTGCCTCAAGTTGATTCTCAAGATTTTTATCCTGTAGAAAGACTTTTACAAGCAGAGTATGTCGTTATCCCTCACCCATTACCAAATTTTGAGAGTGACTTTACTAAAGTTCCAGTGGTAGGGGAGTGGCTACCTCTGAGAGAGCATGATGTTGTTACAGTTGTCTCTAATGCTTTTCGGCAAAATTGGGAAATAGTCAAAGATTTTCAGCTTTTACCCGTACAGTTTCGCTTAGCTGATGGTGCTGTTGTGAGTATTTATCGGCGTTTGCGTCCCACTTCCATAGAAACAGCAATCCAAACCCTTGCCACCATGCAACAGAAAATTGGGCAGCGTCCAGGGGGACAATGGGATTGGATGAGTTTGAGTCATCTATGGCAAGATAACAAAGTGACTAAAAACATCACTCGTACCTATAGATTAATAGCGTATTCCGTTCTAGGAAGAGGAACGCAACCAATATCATTCTTGTCTTTGGGAACTTTATCCCAGCGCACCCAAGTCACAGGTAAAGTGACTCTATTTGGCAAAACCTGTAATGGTGCTACGCTCACCTTAGAAACACGCGATCGCCAAGGTCAACTCGTCAGCGCGATCGCATCGCAATCTTTCACCAGTAAATCTCGCGAAATTCAAGTATCGTTGGCTAGTCAAAATCCAGAACCAACTTATTTAGTATTAAACGTTCAAACGAGCGATAAAAATGATTTAATCAAAAGTTGTATTGTAGACATCAATTCTTTAAAAATATCTAACTTCTGACTCCGGACTTCCCTCTTATGGAAAATCAAAGATTACAAAGAGAACAACAGTTTCATGATGCTTGGGCTGCGGTAATTGATGTTGAGGGAATTCGGGTAGCCGACTATTTTGAAGCTTGCACGTCTCCTGAAAATCGATTTATTCTCAGACAGATGGGAGACGTGCAAGGAAAAAAAATCTTAGATTTAGGTTGCGGTGCTGGCGAAAACAGCGTTTATTTTGCTAAAAAAGGGGCGTTGTGTGTCGCGGCTGATTATTCTCCAGGTATGGTAGAAGTTGCTTTAGATTTAGCAGCTAAAAATGGTGTAAAAATTGAGGGACGAACGATGGATGCATCTGCTCTAGATTGTCCCGATAATTCTTTTGATTTTGTTTACGCTGCCAATTTATTGCACCATATTCCCGATCCCCACACTGCTATATTGGAGATGCATCGAGTGCTTAAGCCTGGGGGAAAAGCTTGCTTTTGGGAGCCATTAAAACACAATCCCATTATCAACGTTTACCGTCGAATTGCAACTAAAGTTCGCACAGAAGATGAAATGCCGCTCGATATTGCGATCGTCAAGTTTGTCGAACGCAATTTTTCTCATACCAATTACGATACTTTTTGGATTGCTACACTCTGGATCTTTTTGCAGTTTTATTTAATAGAAAGAGTCGATCCAAATAAAGAACGTTACTGGAAAAAAATAATTATCGAACATCAGAGATTAGCTCCAGCCTATTTACGTTTAGAAAAGTGGGATAAGCTGCTGAAAAAAATCCCTGGCATGAAAAGATATGCTTGGAATTTGGCAGTTGTGGCAACAAAATAATCAGTCTAAAAAGACGAACCTGGCTGTTGCAAAAACTCTTCTTCTTCTGGGGTAGAGACTCGCTCTAAAATTTTGTTGCGGTGGGGAAAGCGTCCGAATCTTAAAATGACTTCGCGGTGACGCAAGGCATAGGTAATTGCATCAGCACTATCAGGATCGTCGCTCAGCTGTTGAAATAGAGCTACAGAACGATTTTGATCCTCTAGGTTTTCGCTGTGTTCAAAAGGACAGTAAATAAACCAGCGTTGTACGGGTAATAATTCGCGATCGTAGCCTTGGGCTACGGCATACTGTGCGGTAGATAGGGCTTGCCAGTCAGTCGCGAAAGCTTGAGGTTTACCGCGAAACATATTGCGAGGAAACTGATCGAGCAGCAAGATCAAAGCCAGACAGCTGAGGGGAGAACTTTTCCAGGTGTCTAAATTCCCTGCTGCGGCTTGTTCGTAATCGCTCAGAAAGCGGGCTTCCACTTCTCGATCGAATTCAGGCTTTTTAATGAACCAAATCTGTCTTGGTTTTCCATAACTAGCCTGTTCGGGAGTACCAAACCAAAAATCTAAAATTCTTTTTGCCTGTTCTGATGACATGGCTGACAAACAACTCTATTGATTCTTACAAATCGCTTGCCTCATTTTCCGCATATTTTCTGGTAATTCAAATTGCATCGCTTGTTGAATAAAAATCGATGGAATTGGAACGTTAGGCGTAGCTTGTACGGCATAAGTGAGTAAAGTGCCAATTCCGCAATCTTGCAGGTTTAAATCTGCTGTAAAGTCGGTGAAAGTACCTTTTTCCATGCGAAACTGAATGCGCTGCTGGACTTCCTCAAACACGTTTAAATAGATTTCAACTTGAGCAGTGAAAATGAGAAACGCTTTGCGGGCAACTTGATATAAGCGCTTCACCTCACCTCGCTGCAAGACTTCGCTCTGGATCACGTCGGGAAAATATTGTACCCAACGAGGATAATCGGTAAGCTGCTGCCAGACTTGCGATCGCTGCATTGGTAGATACATACATGCTGTCACAGCCCCGCCCCATGTCGAATGAGAGCGCGTTTGAACTAAAATTTCCCCTCGCATCAAAGCTGTTTGCTCTGTCTGACCGATCGTCGTACCTATATACATTGCTGTCATACTAACTTCGTTATTCCTCACACTTATGCACTTAGCGATCGCAAGCAGTATACTGCTTACTCTACCTATAGTTTTGTTAAGAGATGGTGAACATACTATAAAGGTTCCCCAAATTTTGCCAAAAGCGATCTGTCGTAGGAGAATTCGGAATTTGGAATTCGGAATTCGGAATTATTTCTGTTTTAGTTTTCGGGTGGAGGTGACGAGAATACCAACAATTTCTGATGCTTCAGTCAGTAAAGGCTGAAATTTGTTGAGTTTAACCATACCAGATTCAATGAGGATTTCTAACCAGTACTCAGTTTCACGGGCTTCTTTGAGTGCAATTTCTAACTTGCTCAAAAAATCTTTGTCTGATTGTGCCGATTGCGCTTCGCGGACATTTGCACCAACACTTGTACCGCTCCTCAACAGCTGCCTAGATAAAGTTCTACATACTCCTGGCTTTTCGTCTAAAAAGCTACAAGCCTTAATCACTCTAATTGCAAATTTCTGTGTTCTCTCAGTAATAGGAGTATAGTTATTCATGTCTAAATCTAAACTTAAGGTATAATTTTATACCTATGTATTTAGATTCGTCTTGAATTCCAAATTCCGAATTCCAAATTCCGAATTCCGAATTATCTTGGAACAGGAACTTGATTTAATAAATTAGTAATTAATGTTTCAATTTGAATGCCATCGAGTAAACTTTCTGGTTTGAGGATGAGGCGGTGACGCAGCAGAGGTGGAGCTACAGCTTTGACATCATCGGGGGTGACGTAATTTCGTCCGGCAAGCCATGCGGCGGCTTGACTGGTTTGCAGCCAAGCTACGGCACAACGAGGGGAAGCACCCAAAGTTAAATCGGGATGTTGGCGCGATCGCTGTACTAAGGCAAGGAGATAGTCTAAAATTGGCTCTGCTACTTGTACCGATTTGACTGCCTGACGTGCCTGTAAAACCAACTTCACGTTAGCAACGGGTTCAATTTGAGCAATATCTAGCCGTCGAGATTGAAAACCCTTTTGGCTGTTCAGCAGCATTTGCTTTTCATGTTGGCGATCGGGATAGTCTACCGTTAGTTTGAATAAAAATCTGTCTAGCTGAGCTTCTGGTAAAGGATAAGTTCCCTCAAATTCCAAGGGATTTTGCGTGGCGATCGCCCAAAATAATTCTGGTAGCGGCAAGCTTTCACCATCCAAAGTCACTTGCTGTTCTGCCATTGCTTCTAATAAGGCGGCTTGTGTTTTGGGTGGCGTGCGGTTTATTTCATCTGCCAACAAAACTTCAGTAAATACGGGTCCCTTTTTCAGCGTAAAACTGCGACTGTTAAGGTCGAGAATATTCGTACCTGTGATATCGGCAGGTAAGACATCTGGTGTCAGTTGCACGCGGCGAAATTCTGCTTGAATAAGTTGCGCCATCACTTTCACCAGCAGAGTTTTTCCCGTACCTGGTACGCCTTCTAAAATGACGTGTCCTCCCGCTAGCATTGCCACCAATAATTGTTGTACTAATTGAGATTGACCGACAACAACTTGGTTGAGGGCTTCACTGAGGCGATTTAATTCAGCGCGGAGTTCGGGCATGAGAAGGGGTAAGTAGGGATTAGAGTAGGGGCGCACAACTGTGCGCCCCTACTGAAAGAAACGTGATAACTAATCAGGTTTAACATAACTGCGGATGGTGCGCCATTGTTTTAACCAATTTAATAGGTCTTTGTCACTGGGGCGGCGCTTTTGCCCATGCAGCCGCAGCAATTGTTCGAGTTCAGTAGGCGATCGCCCCGTTTGCTGTACCCATGCTTGAATCAGTGCTTGCCGTTCTAAGGGAATTTGTCCGAGTCCCAAGGCTTGCTGGAGTTGTTGTTGCTCGGCGTTACCAACTGTATCTATGACAAAATTGCTGGCTTGGGCTTTTTGCAGCACTCCTGCTAAAGCTTCAATATAAGCAGTGCTATTGTCTGCGATCGCTGTTTTGAGAGTAGCTGGTTGCCCGAAACGACGATTGCTAGCCAGAATAAACACAAATAGCACGATCGCGGCTTGAAATAAGGCAGCAGCTAAGGGTTTTTGTGCCAAATAAGACAGAAAATCTCTTTCACCCGGTTCTCTTACCTCTTTATCTCGGTAGCCGTGAATGTATTCGTCTACCCAGAGCGATCGATCGCCTTGAGTCACAAGTTGAGCTAAGTATTTATAGTTATTGGGATAGTCTTGGTAGGCATTTGCTGCTAAATAAGGGGTGACACAGAATATGACCTGTCCTTCACCAATTTTTTCTTGCCATACAACTGCACCATAGCGATCGCCCAATAGCGATCGCTGTTGCTGGTTTATCCCTGCTCTGCGCCGCGTATCGATTTTAATGTTAATTAACTCGTTGTTTTGTTGCTTGGTGCTGAACTCAGCTGGTGTGACTGGCTGGGGTACGCCCAAAATTATCAAAGTGTTGCCTCGTTCTACCCACTGCTTTTCTACGTAATTCAAGCCAGAATTTGGTTGGCTGAGGACGCGCAGCAATGTTATTTGATTTTGTTTGCTTAACTCGCTGGATGGCTTTTGCCAGCGCTTGACAGGCGTGCCTCGGTTTTGCATGTATGCATACCAAGCTCCATATCCATCGGGACTGCGGCTATAGGTAGAGCCAAGACGCGAAGGATTATTGGGTGCAGTAACTAGACTGAGAAAGACGATTGCCGCGATCGCGATCGCCCCTATCCACCATCGACGATGTAGATTTTTCACGCTCCACCTACCAGGAAAAGAATTCGCAGCTATACAAACTCAGTCTGCCCCGGCGGACGTTTGTGTAGTGCCATTCTAGTCTGTGCGCCTAATTGAATTTGTGCAATAGATCTATTCTTGTCTGGCAATATCTCGATATGCCTGCTGACATCGTTCAAATGTTTCTGATAAGACCTCACCATCGCTAAAGCATAATTGCTCGTGGGTGGTAATCAGCGTGCGGTAAGACTGAAACTGGGGTAGTTGTTGAACTAATTGCAAGTATTCTCGATCTGTGCGGCTGGGTTGATGGCGAGCGATCGCTCGTTCGTGCAATAGTTGTAACGTTGCCATATACAAACAGCGACAAGCTTCACGATAGTCACCTTGATGGAAATAAGCCTGCGATCGCCTTAACCAAGCTTCGACTGGCATTTCACTGGTTTTAGCAGTCGTCTTTCTGCCAACAACACGCCTAGTCCTTAATTCTATGAAATAAGGCTCCAAGCGTCGCCACACATACCTCACTAGCCATAGCAACAAAGCGATTGCTACTATCCAGGCGATCGCTTTTAATCCCTCAACTAACCATGAAGGAATGCTTTCTGGCAACTGGGGAATATTTTTATTCAGCCTCATCGTTTGGAGTTCGAGCCATTCCCCTACCTGTTGCTGTAATTGAGATAACTGCCAACCTATGCTGTTTTTTTCAAATTCGCCTTCTTTCATTGGGAGTCGGGGAGGTGAGAGGAAACAGATATTTTTGCCTTTTAACTTTTAACTTTTGACTTTTTCTTCAGACTTTATCAGTATCCACCCTGCGATCGCTAAGATAGCGCCTAGAACGAGAAAACTGATATCCCAAATTAACTCATTAGTCCCTGGTTTGACATGGTGAATGCCGAGAATTTGATGGTCGATTAATCCCTCAAAGAAGTCGAACAATCCTACGCCTAGCAACAAAGCACCAAAAAAAGTTTTGCCCGACCAAAACACGTCTTTTTGTTCGCCTGCCCGCCAGAGTAAAAATATTCCTAGTAAAGTTAATATCCACGTAGCAGCATCGAAAAAGCCATCCCACACCATGTTAACTTTCATTTCTGCAACAGTGACAGTCGGTCGAACGCTGCTGAGCATATGATGCCATTGCAAGATTTGATGGAGCAATATACCATCAAATAGTCCGCCAGTTCCCAAACCGAGGATAATTCCAGCTGCAATTAAAGGATTGCGCTGCGTGCGAAGTTGTTTCGCTTCCATTTTCATTCCTCTGCGACAGTTCACTTCACGATGGCAGTCCACTACGTGAATTTCTTCTGTCTGACGGTAAAGATAAGGGGGCGATCGCAAACTAATACAAACTAATACAAAAGAACCAATACAAAAAGCTGAAGGGAAGATATTTCTCTCCTTCAGCTTCTTAAGATGCAAACTAACTTGCGTATCTGGTCTTGACTCAAAAGAATAAATACTATAAGTCTAAGTGACGAGTGGGAATTGCCCACCCTACCATACCTCTATGCCTTTAGTTTTGACTTTTGACTTTTAACCTTTGACTTTTTCTAGTAGCTTCTCGAAGACTCGCGGCGGTTATAGCTACCTCTGCTGTTACCTGTTCTACTACCACCTTCCTCGCGCGGCTTGGCTTTATTCACCTTTAGGACTCGTCCCATCCATCTAGCGCCATCTAGCTCCGAAATAGCAGCTTCTTCTGCGTCTTCTGTTTCCATTTCAACGAAACCAAAGCCACGCGGACGACCACTTTCTCTGTCTATAGGTAGCTGTACTCGTGTCACAGTGCCGTAATCGGCAAATACCTTAGTCAAATCTTCTTGGGTAACGTCATATGACAAGTTACCTACATATATGGACATTCCTACTCTCTCCTGAGTCCGAATCGTTGTCGAGATGACGGTTCGGAGGAGCATCTGAATTAGCAAACACAAACACAACTGCCGAATCTACTCTCTATTTTAGAGTAGCATAAAATCGCTGTAACTTATACTGGCTGCGGGAATGATTAGTTTACTTTCCTCAAATGATTAGTATTACCTATGGTGCAAACCTTGCTAGCTCGTTCACATTTTGTTACAAAAGGAGAGTATGGATAACTTCTACAATCGCGTAAACTTATGTTTGGCGGATTAACTGGTTTTACTAATCCTACTGGCACTGATTGGGGCGAGCAAATGCTCAATACTGTTGCCAGCAAGACAATTCGTCACTTATTTACACAAAGTGAGTCGGTAGAAGTTGCCGTTCGTTGTTATCCTTCGAGTAAACTCTTGCAAGGTAGCATTGATAGCTTCAAGATGAGCGGTCGCGGTTTGCTGATCCGGCGTGAATTTTGGGCAGAGGAGATGTCGTTTGAGACGGATGCTGTAGCGATAGATTTCAGCTCTGTTCTAGGTGGTAAACTTGCCCTCAAACAACCGACTCAAGCTGTAGCTCAAGTGACGCTATCAGAAGAAGGAATTAACAGGGCGTTTGAAGCAGAACTGGTGAAAAAACGCCTGCTCAATTTGACTTTACCTAGTTTGACTGAATTATCTGGTGGCAAGCCAGTCTCGTTTCAGGAAGTTCGGGTAGAGTTATTGCCGGAGAATGAAATTAAGATCTGGGCTAAGGCAGACTTATCTCAAGAGGAATTAGTACCAGTTAGCCTCACAGCAACTTTAGGTATTGAACGGCGGCGACGAGTACAATTTCAAAACCCTAGATTTGAAGTAGAAACGCTACCAGAATCTCAACGAGAGACTTCTCTGGCTTTAGCACGAGCTTTGGCAGAAATTTTGAATAATATGGTCGATCTCGATCGCTTCGACTTAGATGGCGTTACCATGCGGCTCAACCGCTTAGAAACTAAAGGCAAGTTGTTAGTTTTTAGCGGCTACGCTCAGATCGAGCGCGTACCAGGAAAAGGATAGAGCGTGTAGACTAGCTCTACACGCTCTATTGTTTTAGCGTCCTACGCCAACGTAGTAGAATCCAGCTTGTTGTAGAGCTTCGCGATCGAGGTAGTTACGACCGTCAATCATGACGGGGTTAGTCATCAACGATGCCATCTTGTTGTAGTCGAGATTGCGGAATTGCTGCCAATCAGTGACGAGGACTAGAGCATCGCAGCCATCGGCAAGGCGTTCGGGATCTGTTTCTACCAAAACGCCCGTTAGCCCGTGACGCATTCCAGATTGGGCAACAATTGGATCGTAGGCTTTTACCTTTGCTCCTAAGCGGTTGAGATGCTCGATTAAATTGAGAGCAGGAGCATCGCGCATATCATCAGTATCGGGTTTAAATGTCAGTCCCAATAGTCCGACTGTTTTCCCTTTGAGGATCTTGAGTACCTGCTGGAGTTTTTCTACTGCAATTAAACGCTGGCGTTGGTTAACGCTAACAGCAGCTTTGAGCAGATGAGTATCGTAGCCGTAGTCATCAGCAGTATGAATCAGCGCTGAAACATCTTTGGGAAAGCAGGAACCACCCCAACCAATGCCTGCTTGCAAGAACTTATTACCAATGCGGGAATCTAAACCGATACCTTTAGCAACTTGGGTCACATCTGCACCGACGCGATCGCAAATATTGGCAACTTCGTTAATAAAGCTAATTTTAGTGGCTAAAAATGCGTTTGCTGCATACTTAATCATCTCTGCCGAACTAATATCGGTGGCGAGAACTGGTACGGGGGGTAAAGACTTGTCTTCGGCGTACTGGCGCTCGATAATTGGAGCGTACAGCTCTTGCATCATGGCGATCGCTTTGGAGCTGCTACCACCCAAAACAATGCGATCGGGGTTAAAAGTATCGTATACGGCGCAACCTTCACGCAAAAACTCAGGATTGCTCACGACATCAAATGCAGGGACGCTTTCCAAAGTCGTGACTTCGCCACCACCAGCGCCAACTAACACCTTCTGGCGTTCGACAATGCCATCGAGAACGATCATTCGTACCCAGTCACCAGAGCCGATTGGTACTGTAGACTTGTTGACGATTACTTTATATCCACCATCCAAATGAGCGCCAATGCTGCGGGCTACAGCCTCAACATAGCGAGTATCGCTTTCTCCAGTTGGTAGCGGTGGAGTACCGACAGCAATAAATAAGATTTCTCCATGTGCCACACCGCCACCGATATCTGTAGTAAACTCTAGAGTCCCTGCTTGCATTGCGCTATGCATGATTTCAGTCAACCCTGGTTCAAAAATCGGAGACTGTCCGGCTTTCATCAGCTTGACTTTCTCTTCATTGTTGTCCACGCAGATGACGTGGTGTCCGATGTGAGCTAAGCAAGCACCTGTAACTAAACCGACATAGCCTGTACCAATTACGCAAACACGCATATTACTTGTGTCCTCAACAGTGTATGGGTGATAGAAGTCTAAGATGTGAGCTTGGGCATGGAGTGCGAACGATGCAAGTATATAGGCGATCGCCCATTCTCCTAGCTAGACAAATAGTTACTAGGAATTACTAGCAATTCCCGCTTCGCTATAAGTTGTTGGCTGCGGTTGCTGCAAGCGCTGCCGAAAATCTTCTACTGTCAGTTTTAATCCTTCTGATAGAGGCAAAGTTGGTTCCCAGCCCAGCCAGGTTTTAGCACGGGTAATATCTGGGCGGCGACGGCGCGGATCGTCTTGTGGAAGGGGCGCAAATTTAATTTCTGCTTGAGGGTTTACCAGATTGCGAACTGCTTCAGCTAGTTCTAGAATGGTATACTCGTCTGGATTGCCTAGATTGACAGGACCAATTTGCTCTCCATTCATCAATCGCATTAATCCTTCTACCAAGTCAGACACGTAGCAAAAACTGCGAGTTTGAGAACCATCACCATACACCGTCATCGGCATATTCTTCAAGGCTTGTACGACTAGGTTACTCACAACTCGTCCATCGTTTTCTAACATGCGGGGACCGTAGGTGTTAAAGATCCGTGCCACGCGAATATCGACATCGTTTTGTCGATGGTAATCAAAGGCGAGAGTTTCAGCAATGCGCTTGCCTTCGTCATAACAAGAGCGAATGCCAATTGGATTGACGTTGCCGCGATACTCTTCAGTTTGCGGGTGGATTTCTGGATCGCCATAGACTTCTGATGTAGAAGCTAGCAGAAATCTTGCTTTGACTCGCTTTGCCAGTCCTAGCATATTCAACGTTCCCATCACATTAGTTTTGACGGTTTTGACTGGGTTGAATTGGTAGTGAACGGGAGACGCAGGACAAGCCAGGTGATAAACTTGGTCTACTTCTAGGCGAATGGGTTCGGTGATGTCATGACGGATTAATTCAAAATAGGGATGATCCATCCATTTCAAGATGTTACGCTTGTGTCCGGTGTAGAAGTTGTCTAAGCAGATAACTTCGTGTCCCTGTGCCATTAATCGGTCGATCAGGTGAGAACCTATAAATCCAGCGCCGCCAGTGACCAAAATTCTCATAGATTTTCTTGTTAGTTACAGCTGTCTTAACTAGACTCGTTAAGTATTTTTTTACCAGAGCCGTGCTTTTATGACAAACGATCTGTGATGCACTCTTGCATACAGCAGTTCGATTGGCAGTGCCGAACGGGAAAGTCGAGCATACCAACACACATGCTTAGTTGATTATTCCCTAAGTTAAACAAAAACTAACGATCGCTAGTTACAAAAACCATGATAGTAGGACAAAATTCACGAAATCTAAAAATAATCTTTATAAAATTTGTTGTAATTATGTGCTATGTAATACCAGTTGTCAGGTATCAGTTATCAGTGTAGAGACGTTACATGTAACGTCTCTACACAGTTATCCTCACTCCTCGCTCCTCACTGGAAAGCTGGCTGGTTGTGGTTCGCCTAGCATGATCAAAGAACAAGCGATCGCTCCGATCAACTGGGTTGTCGTGTCGGCGATTGTTAAACCGCCAGCACTCGTTCGTCGTCTAGTGGAACGTATGACGACGAGATCGCAGTCCCTTGCTGCTTCTAGAATTGCTTGAGTGACGTTAGGGTGAGGCTTAATGCGAATTTCTGGGTGGTCTGGTAAAGCCAGCTTATCAACCAACAGAGAGAGTTGCGATCGGATCCAAGCGACTCTGCCTGGAGTTGTATTGCGATCGCAGATGTGTATCAAAACAATATGCGCTCCATTTGCTGCGGCTAACAAACTGACAAATCTCAGGACGCTAACCGCTTGCGGTGTAATATTCTCTACTGGGACTAAGATTTGTCTAAATTCTTTGGGCGATTTGAGTAAGCGGCTAACAGCTACCGGACAGTGAGCTGCCCATAAAACGCTATCGATGACATTACCAAATAAGCGGGCGCGTAAACCAGTGCGTTGTCCCCAGCCCATGACAATTAAACTAGCGTGTTGCTCTTTGGCAGCGCGACTAATTCCTTGAGCGATCGCATCGTCAATCCTTAATAAAGGTTCTGCTTCTACTCCTAGTTCGCGGCTTAAGTTGGTGGCATTTTCTAGTAGGCTATCGCCGCGTTTAAAGGCTGCTTCTAATTGGGGTGCATCCATATGAGCGGTAGCTTTGGCGATTGCTAGAGGAAGGATTCTACCCTGAGCTTGGCGAGCGAGTAAAGCTGCCATTTCAATTAAGTAACGCTCTGTCTTCGGGTTATAAACGGGAACCAAGACACCAAATGGGTGTGTTGCCGTTTCGCCTGTACTCCAATAAGGCGATACTGGCTCTGGTTCTAATTCTTGGGAAGCATCGATCAAGGTAGGGGCTACCCGACTCGTGACTAGTGGTCCGAGAGTTGCGGTTACGAGTAACAATACGATGACGCTGTTTAACACCTCTTTAGTCAACAATCCTGCTTCGTAACCTACTAGCGTAGCTGCTAGAGTTGCTCCTACCTGTGGCACTGATAAAGACCACATGGTCAGCATTTCATTCCACTTGTAGCGATAAATCAGTTTGGCAAAATATGCTGCTAAAAACTTACTAACGATCAGACCAGTGACAATAGCTAAAGTTAGCGTGATGGAGTTAACGCTGGCAATGAAAGCGGGAATATCGATCAGCAATCCAAGGCTGACAAAGAAAATTGGAATAAACAAGACGCTGCCGACAAACAGCACTTTTTCTTTGACTGGTCCTTCTCCAACAGCATCGTTCACCGCCAAGCCAGCCAGGAAAGCGCCGACAATCTTTTCTACGCCAATTAATTGAGCGCCTACTGCGGCAAGAAATACTGCTAGTAAGACAAATAAAAACTGATTGCCCTGATCGTCGCCCGAACGCTTGAAAAATTCTTTACCTGCGCGATCGAATCCAAACAAAACTACGATTGAATAGATGACCAAAGAGCCAATTAAAGTGGCTAATCGGGTAGCAGAGAAATCACCCTGATGAATAGCTACACAAATGGCTAGTACTAACAACGCACCAATATCGGTGAAGATAGTCGCCCCAATCGTAACGGTGACAGCTTCATTTTTCACGACTCCCAAGCGGCTGACGATCGGATATGCCAGCAAGGTGTGAGAAGCAAACAGGGAACCAATGAGGATAGAAGTGTTCCATTTACCAGGAAAGAACAATAGCCCTACTGCTGTGCCTACAATCAAGGGAACTAAGAAAGTAAAGCTACCAAAAGTTAACGAGCGATTCCGTGTTTGCCGAAATTGCTCCATGTCAATTTCTAAGCCTGCCACAAACATCAGATAAACTAACCCGATTTCTGGCAGCAAATCCATTGGTGGCGCTCCCCGCTCTAGTACCCCTAACCCTTGGGGACCCAGCACTACCCCTGCTGCGAGCAATCCGACTAATCCTGGGACTTTCAAGAAACGCTCAAATAGCAGCGGTACGAATAAGATGACTAACAGCAGAATTAAAAATGGAACTATCGGTTCTTTAGTAATGCTTTCAGAGGCTGGCGCAGCAGCAAATAAGTGTAGTAGCCGTTCCATGTGTACCATGTCTGTTCGAGCAGGCAGCGATCGCGCCAGAATAGTAAATAAATGGCAGGGAATTATATCCTACCCTGCCAGCGAGTGAAAATTCATTCTGAAGATAATGGACTTTTTCTCTAAAAAATACCTATCTAGAGAGGGATTCATTTAAACACGGTTAGGTATTAACGAGCGGTAATTAACTGTTAGTTGCGATCGTTGGTGAAAGTAAAATTTCCCATTCTTTTTTTAGATTGCCAAACTGATTAATTTTCAACTACTGCTATTTTATTTATCTATGCCTAGTAACACTTATCACAGTTCGAGTGCAGAAATGCTAGTTAAAAAGAAAATTGATGCAGTAAAGACAGCTACTACTTGAGGCGCAGTTGTCTAGATTGTTAGACTTAGTATATTTAAATACGATACTCAACGAATTCGCTCGAAGACTAAATCTGAAATTAAATGCGAATGCTCCAGCTCAGGGAGTGAAGTTGAAAACTATTAGTGACAGGAGCAGATTGACACTTAACTCGCAAGGCTTCGCACGCGAGTCGCGATCGCGTTTTTCCAAACAGTAGAAATTCCCTTTTGACTCTCAAAGAATTTTTCAGAAGATCGAGTTCATTTAAAACCAGCATTACGCCAGAAAAAATATTATTTGCATGTAGTTAAGCCACAAAAAAATTACACGATTTTTAGATAAGTCTATTTCTAAAAATACACGCAATCGAAAAGATTGCGGTCTCCATTTTTAAAAAAGTTAAATAAATCAGGTAGAAAAAAGTCAAAATGATAATTGTGAAGACAAATAATTTTGGTCGAAGCTTTTTAGCTAAAATCTGCAATAAACAAAGTTGTTAAGATCGCCCAGGTTGTTTTTATTAAAAAGTAAGTTTAGCAGCGATCGTCCCCATCTTTAGTTATATAAGTAGACTCTAATATAACCTCCCTATTGATAGAGCCATGATTCCAACTTCGGACTGAGGAAAAAACAGCTATAAAAGTGAAAACTATAAATGCATAGCACGAATACCAAAAATAACAAAAATTTGTGTTTGTGCCAGAAGTATTGTTGATACCTAAAAATAGGGGGTAAGAAAATGGCAGTAGGTCAACACAAGCGAGCTGTCGGTGTGTTTGCCAATCGCCACGATGCGGAAACTGCGATCGGGGAGCTAAAAAGTGCGGGATTTCCCATGCACAAGGTCACGATTATTGCCCAAGATGCAGATCGCAAAGCCGATGTTGCTGGCGTAAACGTTCAAGATAAAAACCAAGCTGGCAACAAAGCCGATGAAGGTGCAACCGCCGGAGCGCTCACGGGTGGAACTTTGGGAGGTATAACTGGTTTACTCGTGGGTCTAGGCGCTTTGGCAATCCCTGGAGTCGGTCCCATTATGGTAGCTGGGGAGTTAGCTACAGTTTTGACGACTACAGTAGCAGGTGGTGCGATCGGTGCGGCTGCGGGTGGTCTTGTTGGTGCTTTAATCGGTTTGGGAATTCCAGAAGAACGCGCTCAAGTTTATAGCGATCGCGTCGATCGAGGCGATTATCTCGTGATTGTCAAAGGCTCCGATGAAGAAATTGCCAGAGCAGAAGCAATTCTCAACCATCGTGGGATTGAGGAATATGGCGTGTACGACGCTCGCGATGTCGATACAACGCCCTCTGCTATGCCTATGGGGAGCAGTTCTACAGGCACAACTGCCGACTATACTCCTGCCGCTACAGGAATGCCAGTTGGTTACAGTGCTGGATATATGCCAGGGATGACTCCAACCGCAGATTATGCACCAGGTACGGTCGCGCCCGGAACTGTCACGCCTACGGCAGATAGATCGCTATATCGTAGAAAGCGTGCTGTAGGTGCATTTACCAGCCGTCACGATGCAGAAACCGCACTTAATCAATTACGGGAATCTGGTTTTCCGATGGATAACGTGAACGTAGTATCCAAGAACGCAGACCGGATCGATAATATTGCTGGTGCAGATGTAAAGAAGAATGTTGGCAATAAAGCTGACGAAGGCGCAGCTGCCGGAGCATTAACTGGTGGCGCTATTGGGGGAATTGGCGGTCTTTTAGTTGGTTTAGGCGCTTTAGCGATCCCTGGAATTGGTCCAGTTATGCTTGCGGGTGCAACAGCAACAACCATAGCTACCGCACTTTCAGGTGGTGCTATTGGTGCAGCAGCAGGAGGTCTTGCGGGTGCGTTGGTTGGTTTAGGCATTCCTGAAGAACGCGCCAAAGTTTACAACGATAGACTCTCCCGAGGAGATTACCTAATTTTCGTAGACGGTACGGAAGACGAAATTCGTCGAGCTGAGTCAGTTCTGCATCATCGTGGGATTCAAGAATGGGGGATTTACGATGCACCCGATGCCGATACTCCTCGCCGGAGCGAATATGCTGCCACAGACACCCGCGACACCGTTCGTGGAGATGATGTCATTGACTCCGATACTCGGCGTACCAATTACGATCCAGGTGTAGTCGATCCTAACGACCCTAAAGTCATCATCGTTGATAAACGCGACTCGACTCTATAAGCGTTGCGGTTGACAGTTGACGGCTGAATGTTAACCGTTAACTGTCAACAGTTACTCAATCAAATTGTTTGAACTACTTTCCATTGAGAGACTGAGAAATGAAAAGATTATTTCCATTATTACTAGGTGGCTTTATTGCCCTTAGTGCATTTGGGTGTGAAGCGGGTGTAGAAAAAACCAGTACCGAAGCTCCTAATTCAGCTAATCAAACTGGTGAGGTAGCTGACACCGAAACTGCTAAGCAGAATCAAGAGGATGCCACTGGCGAAATTCGCAGAAAGCAGTTAGACGCTGATATTAGAGCTAGAGAGCAGCGCAACAACGCTACTGGGGGAGATGCTCAACGAGCTGACGCAGATTTAGAAAGCGAAGTCCGTAGCAAGTTAGAGGCAAATTTACCTGCAAGCCAATTAGCGGTTGAAGCTGAAGACGGAGCCGTGAAAGTTTCAGGTACAGTGCCGACTCAAGAGCAACTCGATCGCATTGAGCCTCTGGCAAGGGAAATTAAAGGGGTACAGCAAGTGAGCGTTAATGCCCAAGTTGCCCCAGCACAGCAAAAACCAGAAAGCTAATAGTTCCAGCATACAAGGCGATCGCCTCTTTACTCAAGATAGTAAAGAGGCGATCGCTTTATGGTCATGGATTTAGATTTAGATGATCTTGGCAGCTCGCAGACCGAATAATAAACCTACAGCCAGAGCGAAGAATCCACCTAAAAAGCCGATGTAAGCAATAACTCCCAACATTTCTGTAATTTTCCCAAAAATAACTAAAACTATTGAAACATTTATTGAGATAGAATACAGCCTACAGTTATCAGTGACCAGTGACCAGTGACCAGTGACCAGGGAGCAGGGGGAAAAGGGAGAGCTGAGGGAGAGTCTCGGAGCAATTACAACTCACAAGTCGCGCATTCGCAAGTCACAATTAATTCCGAATTCCAAATTCTTCCCACACCCCACACCCTTTCTTCACGCACTACGCACCGATAACTGATAACTGATAACTGATAACTGATATGCATGTAATTGACGTAAATACACCTCAGCAGGCTTATAAAATCGCGATCGCAGCACCAGGATTGGATCGTCTGGGTGAGTTGATGAGCGAACTCAACCTGGGGAAAAAGGTTTTGCTGGTTTCTAACCCAGCGATTTTCAAACAGTATGGGGAAAGGGCGATCGCTTCTTTGCAAGCGGCTGGTTTTGATGCCACTAGCTGTATTCTTCCAGCTGGAGAACAATATAAAACTCTCACTTCAGTTCAAAAAATCTACAATGCAGCCCTAGAAAAGCGCTTAGAACGGTCTTCAACCTTGGTAGCTTTGGGTGGTGGTGTGATTGGCGATATGACGGGTTTTGCCGCTGCTACGTGGCTGCGAGGAGTTAATTTCGTTCAAGTTCCTACTTCTCTGCTAGCAATGGTAGATGCAGCCATTGGTGGGAAAACTGGCGTGAATCACCCTCAAGGCAAAAATTTGATTGGGGCATTTCATCAACCAAGATTGGTTCTCATCGATCCGCAAGTCCTGCAAACTCTCCCTGCAAGAGAATTTCGCGCGGGAATGGCAGAGGTAATCAAATATGGTGTGATTTGGGATGCAGAGTTATTTGTCCAAATGGAACAGAGTAAGCGCCTAGATCAAATGCGCTATTTGGGTGCAGATTTACTTCAGAATATTCTCAACCGTTCTTGTCAAGCAAAAGCTGATGTGGTGAGCAAGGACGAAAAAGAAGCAGGACTGCGAGCAATTCTTAATTACGGTCATACTATCGGTCATGCTGTAGAAAGTTTGACTGGTTATCGTGTCGTCAATCACGGGGAAGCTGTAGCGATAGGAATGGTAGCCGCTGCTCAAATTGCTGTAGCACTAGGAATGCTTTCCTCTGAAGATGCTATTCGTCAAGATGCATTGATTCAGAAAGCTGGTTTGCCTACACAGTTACCAACAGGGATAGATATTGAAGCAATTATAGATGCTTTGCAAACTGACAAAAAAGTGAAAGACGGGAAAGTAAGGTTTATTTTACCTACCCAAATTGGTGCGGTTGAGATTACCGATAAAGTGACAGCAGATCCAGTTCGCCAGGTGCTACAACACATGCGATCGGTTGGAAAATAAATTGCTTAAAATAATTGAAAGTTGCCACTGTGCTTGTATTCTTGAATTTTTTTTAATACAGGCATATCTGTTAACATTAAAGGAGGCAAATGCTTCAAATCAAAAAAATCTAATGCCAACGATTCCCCATCCAAACAAGCTAGACTTCCCTCCCACTCGGTAGCGTGCAGAATTAGAATCAAGTTTTGAACGCGATCGCCATTTGGATATGCTACGGTTTCTATTTTAGGGTTAGAACTGAATCCCACCGCTTCAAAGCGTTTAACATATAAAAATGTATTGGTTAGGTTCGTAGGAATTACCAAAATTGCTGGTCGAAATGCTTCTTCAATATTTCTGAGATTACCGCAAAATTAAAAATAAAGCGACCGCCTTCACTGCAAAATTATTGAGTTTGTTGTCGTTTTAACTTTTAACTTTTGACTTTTGACTTACTTAACGTTTTGCTACCTTTAAATACGCTGTCGGATCTTCTGCTACCCAGCCTAAATCAGAAGCGTAGCGGATTTCAAAATGTAGGTGAGGTTGAGTAGATGTAGGACTACCTGTAGTCCCTACTGCCCCTATTACCTGCCCCGATTTTACAGTTTGACCAGCTTTAACTTTTAGATCTCTCAGTTGAGCGTAACGGCTTTGTTTACCCTCTTGGTGGTTAATGACGACTAAATTGCCATAAGCCCCTTGTTCGCCAGCAAAAGCCACAGTTCCCGCCCCTACTGATTTCACAGGAGTTCCAATGGCGGCTTCTAAGTCTAAACCACTGTGAAAGAAAACTTTTCCCGTACTAGCATTCAACTGCCAGCCATAAGCCAAAGCTACTGTCGCTGCTTTTGGCAAAGGATACTCTGTTAGAATCCCTTTGGCAGTATTAGAAGGCGGCTGGGGCGACCAATTCACCCCAGGAACGAAAACCTCTTTGGCAACTGGTTGACAGCCGTTGGCTTCAAACAAGACATCAGAACGAACTTGATACCTTTCGGCTAGCTGCTGCCATGTTTCTCCTGGCGTGGCATTGACTTTGATGCCGTTATAGGGAGGAATAACTATCTTACTACCAACTGGCAACTTTCCCTTTGGCAGATTACGACTTTGCAAAATGGGATTCATTCCGATCAGAGTAGCTGGAATAAGATTGTATTGTCGAGCTATGCTGTCTAAAGTATCGCCTGGTTTGACTGAATGGCGAATTAGGCGAGATAAAGCAGCTGGGGGACAAGTTGTCGTCTGACTAGTGCCGTTCGGATTGGCTTGAGCCATTATTGGAATAACACATTCTAAAAGTGTTGCTAGTAGGAGTAGCCTCCAGCACGAAATCTTAAGGTGGAAGGCGTGTAAGGCTATTGCTCGATCGCACTTAGTAATTAGCATCTACGTTTCTGGCTATAGGCGCAAAATTTATGGGTTTGTCGTTAAAAACACTGGCTTTCTCTTCTACTTTACTTGTCTTGGGTGGCAGTGCTGGTTTTTGGGGCAGTCGCTATGTCGATTTGCACTTCTCTCCCCAACCAAACACGATTTCTGTTGCCGTACCACCAACTACTTCAGGAGGACAAACACCTTCAGTGGGAGGATTAGCAGTCGCAAGCGATCGCAATTTTATCGCTACTGCCGTCCAGCAAGTGGGACCAGCTGTCGTGAGAATTAATGCGACCCGTAAAGTTGCCAATCAATTACCCGAAGCATTTGACAATCCTCTATTCCGCCGCTTTTTTGGCGGACAGAAACCGATCCCCGACGAAAGAATCGAACGCGGGACTGGTTCTGGATTTATTCTCAGTCCTGACGGTCGGTTATTGACCAATGCCCATGTCGTCTCCGAGGCAAGAACGGTTCAAGTCACGTTGAAAGACGGTCGCACATTTGAGGGCAAAGTTGTCGGTGTCGATCCGGTCACGGATGTTGCTGTTGTCAAAATTAACGCTCGTAATTTGCCGCGAGTCAAGCTCGGTAACTCAAAAAATTTAATTCCCGGGCAGTGGGCGATCGCGATCGGCAATCCTTTAGGCTTGGATAACACCGTCACGATTGGCATTATCAGCGCTACCGACCGCACGAGCGCCCAAGTTGGCGTACCGGATAAGCGCGTTACATTTATTCAAACTGATGCGGCAATCAATCCTGGTAATTCTGGCGGACCCTTATTAAATACTGAAGGGGAGATCGTGGGTGTCAACACGGCAATTCGTACCGATGCTCAAGGACTCGGTTTTGCCATTCCGATTGAAACTGCTGCCCGCGTTGCCAATCAGTTATTTAGCAAAGGACGCATTAGCCATCCTTTTTTGGGGATTCAAATGATCGATTTAACCCCCGCATCAAAAACTGAAATCGCTCAGGAAACCGATTTAAAGATTGAAATCGATTCTGGCGTACTCATCGTGCGCGCGATCGCTAAATCTCCGGCGGCTCAAGCTGGGCTGCGGGCGGGAGACGTGATTCAAAAAATCAACGGCAAGACGGTAGCTAAATCGTTGCAAGTTCAAGAACAGGTGGAATCAACGACCTTGGGAACAACTTTGACACTAGAAGTTAATCGCCAGGGTGCGATTCAGACTTTTCATGTCAAACCAGGTGCTTATCCTGCCGACGAACTCAGTTAGGCTTGTAGCGCTTAATCTCCACCATTAGACTCTTGAGGCGAGGTAGCGGTATCAGCTAAATTTTCTAGCTGCATTCTTTGTTCCATTTGCCGCAGAAAATATCCTGTCATCATGGCTGATGCTAAAATTCCTGCTAGATTCTCGCGATCGGTCACGATTTTCACGTTGAATTGCTCTGAAGGTAACATTCCTACCAGCCCTTGGACGTTTTGGGAGATGATTTGTTGAATGTCTGGGCTGACAGACTTAGCAACGCGGGCTAGAATTTCCGGCGATTGCTGTTGGAGATATTTCAACAATGAGTTAGCTTGCGTTTCTTCGCGATCGCTCAAAAAGTCAGGATTAAAGGTCATAAGCAGTGTCTTGTTGCTGTAGTATCGAATCTATGGGATTGAGGATTTTTCTATACTAAAAACTAATAACTAAGTGCTAACATTTAGCTATTGTAGCTTTCACGCTATGGCAACTCACTTTCTTTACCTGCGCTGGGAATGCGGTTTGCTTTACCGCTCGGTCAAACTTTCCTGCCTGGGTAAGAGCTAGAACCATTTTTGGT
>NZ_PYCI01000011.1:0-77187 GCF_003015105.1 Chroococcidiopsis sp. CCALA 051
AGATGTGTATAAGAGACAGAAACTATTCCGTGCCTTTTCCGCTAGAGAGATAGAAATATCAACGAGCTGCTGGTTTTCTGCCACTTGCGACACCACCCGACCATTCAGAGCGGTTTCCACTACGCCTGACAACTGCTCCATACTCAATCCATAGGTAGCGGCAGCAGCCCGATCGTATTGAATTTGTATCTGACGAATGGGCAGTTGGGGTTCGAGTTGTAAGTCTACAACCCCTGCAATCGGCTGAATGACATCTCGCACTTGTTCGCCAATCTTCCGCAATTCGATTAGATCGGAACCAAAGATTTTAACAGCGATCGCGCTTCTTACCCCCGACAGCACTTCATCCATCCGGTGGGAAATAAACCCGCCAATGTTGGGGGCAACACCAGGCAATTTAGTGAATGCATCGCGCAGTTGTTTGATGCTGGCTGCGCGGTCTTGAAGGGCGCGATCGCTCAGCTCTACATCCACATGCGCCATACTCACTCCAGCCCCGTCCGCATCTCCTGGAGCGCGTCCTGCTCGCACTTGCACCCACTCATACAGAGGATTATCTTTGAGCGCGTTGGACAGCGCCATCCCTGCCCGATTGGTCATATCGAGCGAAACCCCTGGAAACAAAACCATTGAATTGACCATTGATTTCTCTTGGAATTCGGGGAGAAACACCCGTCCGAGGGAGGGAACGATCGCACAAGCGGCAACCAACGCTGCCAGCGCCATTGCCAAAATGATTTGGGGCGATCGTAGCGATAGATTGAGCAATGGACGATATAGCCGTTCTGCCCAGCGTGAAACGAATGTACCTTCTTGCGGTAGCGTTTGGTTTGCCAGCAGAATCGCACAGAGCGCGGGAGAGAGGGTCATGGCGACCAGAGTAGACGCGCAGATCGAGAGCAAATACGCTAGACCCATCGGTGCAAAAATGTTTCCCTCAACGCCTGTCAAACTAAAAATTGGCGCAAAGACAACCACGATGATCGCCGTGGAAAAAATCACTGCCAAACGCACTTCTACAGATGTGTCATACACCACCTGGAAGGGATGCTTCGGGTTGCCCTGCGCCTGATTAGTTCGGAGTCCGCGATAGCAGTTCTCCATGTCCACGATCGAGTCATCCACAACCGATCCAATGGCAACTACTAAACCACCTAAGGTCATAGTGTTAATGCCCAAGCCAAAGGCTTTCATAAACATTAACCCTGTCAACAAAGATAGCGGAATTGCGCTTAGAGTAATCGCGGCGGTGCGCCAATTCATTAAAAACAGCAGCATAATCGCTGACACGATGATAATGCCTTCCACTAGGGAGCCGCTGACATTGCGAATGGCAGTATCAATAAAGTTAGACTGCCGGAAGGTTCGCGCCACCTGCACATCGGTCGGAAAGGTTGGTTGCAAGGATTGCAGTAACGCTTCTACTGCTTTTGTCACCGTGGGAGTATCGACATCGGGTTGTTTGTTAATCATCATCACAACGGCAGGCTGTCCGTTAAAGCTGGCATCCCCCCGCTTCAGTGCAGCACCCGTCTGCACCTCTGCCACGTCTTGCAGCAAAATCGGTTTACCACCTTGCACCTTCACCACGGACTGCCGCAAGTCTTCGATCGATCTCACCTGCCCAATGCCGCGCACCAACAATTCTTGACCGCCGCCAATTAGGAAGCCACCAGGAGCGTTGGAATTTGCGCCCCTGGCAGCATTGGTAACTTCGGTCAGCGAAACATTGAGCGATCGCAGTTTTGCTGGGTCGATTAGTACTTGTTCCTGTCGCTCGTCGCCGCCGTAGACCGTGATCTGAGTGACTCCTGGCACGGACAAAATTTGGTTGCTGAGGGTGCTATCCACCAGACGACGCAAATCCATCAGCGAGGTCTGTCCTTGTCCCTTCACTGTAAAGGCATACTGCAAAATCGTACCTAACGGCGATGCCAACGGCGAAATTTCCGGCGGCTGCACCCCTTCGGGTAACTGATTTGTCACCTGCTGAAGCCGTTCAGTGACCGATTGCCGCGCTTTGTAAATATCCGCCTCCTGGTCAAACACCACCTGCACCATCGACAGCCCGACCTTGGAGGACGATCTCACCGTCGTCACCCCTGGCAAGCCATTCACTGCACTTTCAATTGGCACGGTAATTTGTGATTCCACTTCCTCTGGAGCCAGTCCAGACGCTTCGGTTTGAATATCCACTTGGGGGGGCGCAAATTCGGGAAATACGTCCAGTGGCATCTGAGTGACACTGAAGACTCCCCATAGGGTAACTAAAATTGCGCCCACAACAATTAACCATCGTTGGGCGATCGAGTTTTTGAGCGTCAGATTCAGAATTGAGTTAAACATCTTAAATTAGAAACCCCCTCTCTTGTTAGAAAAGGTACTCTTCTTTTTGCGTCCGCGACTCATAAGGGCGATCCCGCCAATCAGTAACGCTGCTCCACCCCCAAAGGCGACCAAAAAACCTATTGGGAAACCGCTAGACGGCTGAGCCGCATTACCAGGCTGCTGAGCCATATTGCCAGAGGGATCGTGGCTATGAGGTATTCCTTGGGCATCTGCCTGAGCGTGAGTATTAGGGGTTTGGGGAGAAGCAGCAGTTTGAGTTTTGCGAGATTCCGCATAAAGCGATAAACCGCCCTGAGTGACTAGCTTTTCTCCAACTGATAATCCTTTGGTCACTTCGACCAGTTCGCCCTTGGTCGCGCCAGTTGAAATTTCAACTGGCTCGTAAAAATTCTCATATTGCACGAAGACTAACTGCTTGCCATCGGCATCGACCAGTGCCGTCACTGGAATCATGACGGCGGCTCCACCATCCGCAGCGGCGATTGGCTTGACAACAATGCCCAACATTTGGTCGGTTTGGGGATTGACTTTCACGCGCTGAGTGCCGCCCGATGCCTGAAATTCATCCCCATGTCCAACATGAGCAAACACAACTGCGGGCGCACTGATGATTAAACTGACTGCAAGAATGGAACTTACTAGCGCAAAGGGTTTCATAATTACTCCTCAAAAAGGATATAGAGTCAGATAAAAGTTCTCCATAGTTTGCCAAAGGGATGATGAAATTCAGGTGAAATGACAGTGGATTCGATAAAATCAAGCTCGTGATTGATTTCCATAAGGCAATGCGAATTTTACTGGTGGAAGATGACGCGGATTTGGGACTGGCAATCAAGCAAGTCCTGATGAGCGAGAAATATGTCGTGGATTGGGTTCCAGATGGCGCTCAGGCATGGCTCTGCCTTGAAAGCCAGTGGACGGATTACACGGTTGCCATCGTCGACTGGCTGCTTCCCGAATTGTCGGGACTGGAGTTATGCCAGAGGCTCAGATTGCACCAAAATCCTTTACCAGTAATGATGCTCACTGCTTTGGGTCAGCCTGAAAATCGCGTGGCAGGGCTGGATGCGGGAGCCGATGATTATTTAGTCAAACCGTTTGTGATGGAAGAATTGCTGGCGCGGTTGCGGGCGCTTCAGCGGCGATCGCCTCAACTACAACCGCCTACCCTGACCGTCGCAGGCTTTACCCTTGATGCAGCAAATAACGTGCTACAAGTGAATTCAGACAAATGCACCCCCCTAGTCATTCCCTTAGCCACCAAAGAATTTCAGCTGCTCATGTATTTGATGCAGAATCCGGATCGCATCATTCCTGGTAGCAAACTGCGCCATCAGCTTTGGGACATCGACGAGGAACCCATTAGCAATGTGGTTGCTGCTCAAATGCGCCTATTACGTCGGAAGTTAGCTTGTCATGGCTGCTCCTGCCCGATTGAAACGCTTCCTGGCACGGGCTATCGCTTTAACTCTCAACTTCGTTCTCAGCCATGAATAGCTACTCACTGTTTCGGCGTAGTCGTCTACGGTTAGCCCTCTGGTATGCCGGAGTCATGGGCGCGATCTTGAGTGTTTCTGGCTTTGGTATGTATCGAGCCATGGTGCAGGCAAACTGGGCAGCAATAGAGCGCGAAATTGAGTCAATCGCAGGAACCCTTCACGATAGCGTAGAACCACTGCTGCCTGCTGCTGAAGAACCGACTGCCGTGCTGCAACAAATTTTTCCCGATCTTTGTTTGAGCGGACGATCCTGCAATACTACCCCGACACTGATTCAACGGCACACCATCGGCATTAGCGATCGCACCACATACTATATTCGTCTGTTCGATCGTCAAGGGAAACTGCTCGCTTTTTCACCTAACCAACCGTTATCTCTTCCTAAAACTCTCAACCGCACCCCTTGGCAAACCTTTCGCACGGCTAATGGAATTCGCTATCACCAATTCACAACCGTTCTGCATAGTGACAATAACCATCATCAGGCTAATGAACCTAGCGTCCGTTCATCCTGGGGCTATTTGCAAATTGGGCGCACTTTAGAACCTTTTGATCTTGAGATCGAGCGAATTCAATGGATTATAGCGATTGGGTTTCCTATTGTCCTTAGCTTGGTCGCTGCCTCCAGTTGGTGGCTCTCAGGGTTAGCGATGCAGCCGATTTACCAGTCCTATCAGCAACAGCAACAGTTTACCGCTAATGCTGCCCACGAACTGCGATCGCCCCTTGCTAGCCTCTTGGCAACTGTGGAAGCTATCCTACGCATACGGCAATCGGATCGGCAAGATATCCAAATGATGCTTGATACTGTTGAGCGGCAGGGGCGACGGTTGAGCCATTTGGTTGCAGACTTGCTCTTGTTAACCAGTCTTGAGCAGGATTCATTGCTAAAACCCTTTCAGCCTTGTTGCTTGAATGATTTGGTTAACGATTTGACCGAAGAATTTTTAGAGCTTGCCACTGCTTCTGATATTCACTTGACTTGCCAAATTCCCTCTTTCGAGGTTTACGCTCTAGGAAACGAATCGCAACTTTACCGTTTAGTATCAAACTTGATTGCCAATGCCATCCAGTACACGCCCAAAGGGGGATACGTAACCGTAAGCTTAGTAACCTGCGATGCCTGCGGCGGACGTAACCATCGCACTGCTGTAGTTGCGGTGAAAGACACGGGGATTGGGATTCCCCTTGCCAAACAGAATCGAATTTTCGATCGCTTTTACCGTGTTGATGGCGATCGCTCTCGTAAAACAGGAGGAACAGGGTTGGGGCTGGCAATTGCTCAGGCGATCGCCCAAAAACATCAAGCGAGTCTAAGAGTTGAAAGTCAGATGGGAAAAGGTAGCATTTTTACGCTAGAACTAACACTTATGTCGTCTAATACTTGACACTCTCACCGCTACAAGCGAAGCTTTAGCGGGAGATTCTTCTCTCACAGGCACTTAACTAGACTGTTACCAGCCCCCACTACTTACGCCTCCAGAAGAAATTTCTAACCCCACTGGCTGTCCGACAGCAAGGATTTCTCGATTTCTAATTACCTGAGCTGCGGCTACGTCTCGATGCGTTTTGTAACCACATTCAGGGCAAATTTGCGATGTATAATCTTTACTTACTTTAGAAAAGAACACTCCTCTTTTCCAACAAACATATGAAAGGATGTTGAAGAACTGACCAAAAGCAGCATCTAAAGTGTGTTTGCCGAGCATATTTTTAGCCCAGGTTCTAAAATCGATTAAATGATAAAGGCTTGCTGAATTTCTGAAACAGAAAACGTTCCGAAACTTTCACGCGATCGCTCTGTCAGTAGTAATACTCCGATCGGAATAACATCCTAAAAATTTCATCAGGAGCGCCACTCCAATTCCAAAATTATACTGTGAGGGCTATTCTAATTACTTAGATGGAAAGTGTTAGGCTGAAACAGATAGTCCGCTTGTCAGTCATGCTGCTTCAGTTGTCAGTGCAGTAACATCTGCAAGGGAAATATGGTAGCTTGATATTTCAGAGAGAGAGGAACGAAACGATAGTTTTTGATGAGTTAGCAATTTAGAGACTATCTGCTGGGAAGTCGGCGTTAAGTTATGCAGATTTCCCTCCAGTAAACGTATTCTGTAGCCATAGATATGTAGCCAAAGCCGCGTATTACTAACTTCCTTAAATATGAAGATTTTAATCGTCGAGGACGAACCAGAAATTGCCCAACTTATACAGCTATCTCTCGAAAAAGAAGGCTTTTCCTGCTCGATTTGCCGTGATGGTTTCAATGCCTTGCAGGTAGTTCAACAGCAACAGCCAGACTTGATCGTATTAGATTTAATGCTACCTGGGTTGGACGGATTAGAAGTCTGTGCCAGGATCAGACAAAAACCTGGAGCAAAAGACCCCTATATACTCATGCTGACAGCAAAAGGAGAGGAAATTGATCGCGTTATCGGTCTATCGACTGGCGCTGATGATTATTTCGTCAAGCCTTTCAGTCCTAGAGAATTAGTTGCCAGAGTCCGAGCATTACTGCGGCGAAGCTTGCGTCAAGGCGGGCAAGATCGAGTTTATCAGACTGGGCATTTCACAGTTGATATAGAACAGCGTACTGCGACTATGCAGTGTAACTCCTCTACACCAGAAACTCTAGAGTTAACTACGTTGGAATTTAACCTATTATCCACGTTTGTTAGCTATCCAGGCAGGGTGTGGAGCCGCACCCAGTTAATTGACAAATTGTGGGGAAGCGACTTTTTTGGAGACGAACGGGTTGTAGATACTCATGTTGCTCGGTTACGGAAAAAAGTAGAACCCGATCCTGCCAATCCCACGTTTATCAAAACAGTAGTGGGAGTGGGTTATAAGTTTGAAGATCCAGTGGTTTAGATATGCCAGTGAGTCGGTTGGGTTTGCGATCGCGCCTATTTATCTCCCACCTGCTAGTTACGGCAGTCGGGATACTCAGTCTAGTCGTCATCGGCAAAGTTTCTTCTCCCCGCTTTTTTGTCGTACACTTGGAACAACTAGAAAGCAGGGGTTTTTCTCTCCGTTTTGCTCGGACTGAGTTAGTGCAAGGGTTTGAAACTGCCTGGTATCGTGGTATGGGCTGGTCGCTACTGATCGGTACTTCTAGTGCTGGAGTGTTGAGTTACTGGGTGTCCAAACGGGTGATGCAGCGTTTAGCTCAGATGGAACAAATTACTCAAAAGTTTGCAGTTGGTCAATTGGATGCAAGGCTTCCTGCTAGTGATATTCCCGAATTCAACCGCCTGAGTCATAGTTTCAACAGTATGGCAGCTAGTCTAGAAGGAGTAGAACGGCGACGGCGAGAACTAGTTAGCGACCTTAGCCACGAATTGCGAACCCCTTTGACAGTCATGCGCGGTTACTTGGAGGAACTATCTTCTGGGGAATTTGAACCAACTCCAGAGATTTATCAGCGACTCGTGAGAGAAACCAAACGCTTAGAAAGGTTAGTTAACGATCTGCAAGAACTTTCCAAAGCTGAGGCTGGTTATCTTCCGATTGATTTGCAACCGATTAACTTGCGTCCTTTACTAGAGTCATTGGTAGAAAAATTTGCCGATCAGCTTTTAGAAGAAGGTCCGACTCTGCGACTCGAATGCCCTCCACAATTACCTTTGGTAAGGGCAGATCTCGATCGCACGGAACAGGTGTTAGTTAACCTGATTGGCAATGCGATCCGCTACACTCCAGAGGGAGCGATCGTCGTCCGCGTTTGGACGGAAACAAATAAACTTTGGATTGCCGTAATTGACACTGGTATTGGTATTACTTCTGAAGATTTGCCTCATGTATTCGAGCGATTTTTTAGAGCCGATCGCTCCCGCACTAGAAATTCTGGGGGGACTGGCATTGGTTTGGCGATCTCTCAGCGTTTAATCGAACTTCAAGGCGGACAAATTGAAGTAGAAAGCCAACTCGGTCAAGGCAGTACGTTTCGATTTTTCTTACCTGTGGTGCGGGAAAATTATTAGCTTTACTTGTTCTATATCTTTCGTGCATGGGTGATGGTGAAAAAATCTGACTCGATAACGAATGACAAATGGCGATCGAGTGCCTTCACAACATCAACATAATTCGGTCATAAAGCTGTCATATTGCATTGTTAGTTTGAAAGTATCTGATGTTGGAATTTTACCAATGGAAAGATACTTACATAACGATCGGTCATGCATTTTATGTTCTTAGCAATACTTTTGGTTGGTTTGTTGACTTTATCAGCATTAGGTGCGATCTCTTACCTGTTTCCCATCCACCACTCCCAAGATTAAACAAGATTCAGCTCGTCTGCCGCCGCTCAAACTAGCTGTCAAGCACCTATAATGTTACTGACATCATGCTGAAATTAGTAACATTGCGTGTCCGTCAGGATCTTTGACAAGAGCATCCTTGACGGTAAGGACTTGCACTATCTGTGAATTGCAAGTGATGTCTGAAACAGGTTTAAACAGGAGTGCTTGCGTATAGAAATCCTGAGCGCGATCGATATCTGTTACTGTTAATCCAATGGCTTTAATTCTTTGCACCTGTACGCTAGTGCGATCGCGTATATTCATAAATGACAAATCCTTATTTTAATTACCCTAGGTCGGAGCTTGAATATCCAAAACTCCCATCATTCCCAAATCTTCATGATCGAGAATGTGGCAGTGATAAACAGTTTTTCCAAGAAAATCGCGGAAGGGAACGCGGATGCGGACAGTTTCACCACCACGCACTAAAACAGTATCTTTCCATGCGCGATCGGGTTCTGGTTCGCCGTTACGCGATATGACTTGAAAAGAATTGACGTGCAAATGGAAAGGATGATCCATGCGGTCTGGATCGACGTTAACTAATTCCCAATCCTCGACTGTATTCAACCTAACTTGGGTGTTGACTCGCTTTGGATCGAAAGCTGTCCCATTGAACGTAAAAGCCATCCCCATACCAGGAGCCATTGCCATCGACAATTCAAAACGCCTGACTGTCCTTGGTTCTGGTAGGGTTTCTACAGGAATGAGTTTTTGAGGTAAAGGTAGAGTAGAAACAGAGCCTCGATAGGTCAGGGTGGCTAAGACTTGAGGATTTGTCTGGGAACTCCTCATCATCTGACCGCTTCCCATCATCCCCATGCCATCGCCCATCATGCCACCACCCATCATGCCCATCCCTCCTCGGTCGTAGGGCAAATTCAACAAACGGTATTGTTTTGGTTCTCTCTCCCCGCGCACCAACAGCTCTGCTCGTTCTCCTGGTGCGAGCAGTAGTTCTTCCCGCTCTACAGGATTGCCTAAAGCACCTCCATCTGTGGCAATTAAATAAAAGGGATGATTTTCTAGAGAGAGTCGGTAGAATCGCGAAGGAGAAGCATTGAGCAGTCGCAAGCGCAGCAAACCGCCACTAGGAATGGCGTACTTGGGGTTGACTTGACCATTAACTGTCAGTATTTGCCCCTCGCGCCCCATCATTATCGCCATGTGGTTGGGAGATTGAATGCGTCCGCTTCCATCTAAAGCAAAATCTTGTAAAACTAAAAATTCCTCTTTCGCAGCTTGAATTTCAGGAATCTCATCCAACTCACCCCGAATAATAAATAAACCTGCTAAACCACCAAATACCTGTTCTGCCACATAGCCGTGATGGTGGGGGTGATACCAATATGTACCAGAGCGATGATTTTTGGGAATAGTAAATTTGTAGGTCAAACTCTCTCCTGGCGGAATTTCTAGAAAAGGATTATCTGCATTGCCAGTGGGAGTGACGTGCAGCCCGTGATAGTGCAGGTTAGTGGGTTGGGTCAGGTTGTTGGTAAAGTGTATGCGGACGGCATCGCCTGGTCTAGCCTCTAGACGAGGAGCGGGTACTTGTCCGTTATAGCTAAAAAGATATGCCCGTTTACCTCCTAAGCTGACGGGGTGAGAACTAGCTTCCAAGTCAAGCTCTAGCGAACCATGATTACTTGTATGCAGTTTGGGAAGCGAGACTTGGGATTTGAAGGGATTTCTGTTGTTTTGTCCCAAGGCACTGCTAGCGACTGATGCCGTTACTGCACCAGCAGCACTGAGGAAAAGAAACTGTCGGCGGTTAATTTTTGGCATAGTTGCTACAGTACAGAGCGCAGCTACGAGATTTGAGTATAGAACTGGGACTTATGACCGGAGGCACTCAACTCGCTTCGACTTGAGAATGAACCCGCGATCGCTTTGTTTACCAGGTATATTTTCAACTTACCAGACAAAAATGAAATCAGAATGAAATTTTTTAGCAAGCAAAACTAAACGACTTCAGATCGATCTTTCCAAGTTCTTGACCTTCGCTTTCTATAGTGAAATCTATAACCTAGATTTCAGGAATTACACAAGATGAAAGCGACAACAAAGACTGCTCTCACAGTAGCAGCTTTAGTTAGTGTTTTAGGCTTTGGTGGTTTGATGCGATCGGTAAACGCCGAGCAATTACCATCTGAGATTGCTATGACTCATGGACGTTCGGGTAATACCCTATCTGCCAAATTCGATCGTGATGGAGGGGCTAAAGATACTACAGAAGCTCGTGAGAATAGCAAACAACTGCAAGCCCAAAATACCATTCAGCCAAACAGTAACAATCGACAAACTGAAGAGAACGAAGGAGGGCGAGGAGAAGCTAACGAGCCAGCAGAAGAACAGCAAGAAACAACTCAACTGCAATCTCTAGCTAAAATTACACCTCAGCAAGCTCAGCAAGCAGCCCAAACTGCTCTCGGAGGAAAGGCTAGTAGCGTTCAATTAGAAAATGAAGATGGCAATTTAGTCTACGCCGTGAAGATTGGTCAGCAAGAAGCTAAAGTAGATGCAGGTAATGGGAAAGTGCTTTACACAGAAAATGCTAACCAGGAAGGTGAAAAACAAGAAGCCTCTCGCCCTAAAAGTAGCATTCAAGTTTCCAATAACCAAGTTGGAGACAGGGAAACTAATGATGATGCCAAGTAGAGTGACTGAAGACTATAACTTTACATAGCTTTCTCATTACCGAAAAAGAGCTGAAGTAGCTTCAGAAAAATTAGCAAATAACTCATGTAGTCTTTCTTAGAATTGTTGAAGCTTAATGCTTCAGCAATTCTATATCCACCTGGCTAAATATCTGTTCTGCGCTCTAGTTCTCGATCGTTCCAAGAAGCAGGATCTTCCAAGGGTTCCAAATGAGTCAAGACATGACTCCCAGGTAATACTCGCTCGATCGCTAGTTCGATTTCCTCACACAGCTCGTGTCCTTGCTGTACCGTCCAGTTACCAGGCACGAGTACGTGAAAGGAGATAAAACGACGCGAACCAGCAATGCGAGTACGTAGGGCGTGAAATTGGATACCCTGATGCTTGTACTCGCCCAGAATCAGGGCGATCGCCTGCTGCTCGTCATCAGGTAGAGCAGTATCTAGCAGTCCCGATCCCGTCTCTCGCAGTAACCTCAGTCCTGCCCAAACAATATTTGCAGCTACAACCAACGCCACAATCGGATCGAGTACTAACCAACCTGTCACTTGCACTAAGAGGATGCCCAACACGACACCACCCGAAGTCCACACATCGGTAAACAAGTGATGGGCATCTGCGCGTAAGGTAATCGATCGCAACCTTCGTCCAGCTTTGAGCAAAATTAAGGCAACAATGCCATTAACCGCTGTTGCTAGAAGCGACAGACCTAACCCAAGCCCTATCTGGGTTAATGGTTCTGGGTGCAGTAAGCGTCCCCAAGCTTCGATCGCGATGCTGGCGGCTGCTAACATAATTAATCCGCCTTCTGCCGCAGTAGAGAAATATTCCGCTTTTGAGTGTCCGAAGGCATGTTCTGCATCGGCAGGTTTAGCAGCATAAGTCAATGCCCACAAAGCGATTAGTGCTGCTACTAAATTAACTCCCGACTCAATTGCATCGGAAAGCAGCCCCACTGAACCCGTAAGCCGATAAGCTCCTAACTTTAGCGCAATAGTCACTATTGCTGCCAAAATTGACAGGTAAACATAGGAACGGGCGCGACTGCTCATCACGATATTTCAACTTGTCTGTATTGCAATAGTTATTCTTGAATTCTGAAAGGTTAAACTTACCGATCCCAATTCTAGTTCTCGATGTCTTGTTCGGTCACTCTAACTTACGATGGAGGTTTACCACATTTTTAGCCAAACTCGACTGAAACTTTAATTTAGCTCCGAGCGAGAGCGTTCAAAGTAATGAACGAAATTGAACGAAAATTGTATTAGTTTTGAATTTTGAATCAAAAATTTCCAACAGGCGATCGCCAAATTCTTTTTATCTGCTTGAAATTTTCATCTTCTTTGAGTGTTAGACGTAGCTCAAACAGATATACTGCAACTGTTAGCATACACCATCTCATACTTATAAGTTCTTACCCTACCCTAAAGTTGCTAAAGAATCTAGACGCAAGACCGCGCTTGCTCATCTCCATCGTAGTTTCTGGACTAGTTTATACTCTACTACCAGAATATTTAAACCTACCAACTCGCATTATTATTGGGTGGAACTCAGGTGCTACCTGTTTTTTAGCATTGGCTTGGTCAATGATGCTCGGAGCTACTCCGCAAAAAATGCAACGTAGCGCTCAACGCCAAAATGAAGGACGATTAGCAATCCTAACTTTAGTGGTGGTTGCTGCTTGCATTAGTCTGTTGGCTATTGGTTTTATGCTCAAAAATACCAAAAGGTTGCCTGAAACTTTACTGGTATTACACGTAATGCTTGCAGGTGCGACGGTTGTTTGCTCCTGGTTGCTCATACATACGATGTTTGCTTTACAATACGCACACGACTACTACCGTAGCGATCGCCATAGTGCCAGTGAAACTCAGGATGAAGGTTTAGATTTTCCCCAAGAAACGCAGCCTGATTATTGGGATTTTCTCTACTTTTCTTTTGTGATTGGTATGACTTGTCAGGTATCAGACGTGCAAGTAACATCACGCTCTATGAGACAGTTATCGCTAGTACATGGAGTGCTAACCTTCTTTTTCAACACTGTAATTCTGGCACTTAGTATCAATATAGTTGCGGGGCTAATTTAAATGTAAATATCCTTCTTCAGGAAGATGCGATAGCAGTTGAATTAAGAAAAATACCCTCCAAATTTAATTTGTGAGGGTAAAAGGCACGAGGTTACGGTGATAGAAGCAAGCTAAATATTGCTACTAAATCAAGATTAAATGCATAATATTACAGTCTTGTAAAAATAAGATGTCATTGCTGTGACAAAAGTTGATTTATGATGAAGCAGATTTATTTGTAAATCGACGGTGAAGTTCGTAGATCCCGAGTAATAGCACGGCAACACCCAATGGTAGGAAATAATAGATTCCTCGGTAAGCCAAAAGCGCACCAAAAAGGGTTGCGGAAGAAACGGAGGGTGAGAGCAATAATAAAATGACTGTTTCAAAAACGCCTAGTCCGCCAGGAACATTGCTGATGAGTGCGGCAATTTGTGCCAACATATAGATGCCAAAAAAACCTGGATAGGACAAAGGTATAGATGATAATAGCAGGGCGTAGAGAACACCCCCAGCCAGCGCCCAGTCAAAAGATGTGACGAAAATTTGAGCTAGAGAGAGCCTAGCAGGAAGGTGGGGTACTACCAACTTGCCAATTCGGATAGATCTTCTACCGACGATATTCCAAACAAGATAGGCTACAACTGCGAGTAGAAATATAACTCCTATGGGATGCACTGAGGCAAAAGGAAGGCGAAGTAGAGTTGGAATCGTCAATGGTTCCAAGACAAACACCAATCCGCCTGCTGCAAACAACCCTAACCAGAAGCTCAAGTTACAAAAAGCGATGATATTGCCGATCTCAATTGCAGATAGCTTCCAGTTCGAGTAAAAGCGATAGCGAATAGCACTACCAGTCAGTAGGGCAAATCCAATACTATTACTGACGGCATAGCTAATGACGGCAGCAAGTGCCGTTTTTGGATAAGAAAGAGGATGGCGAATGTACTGCACGGCAAGAGCGTCATATCCAGTGAGCATCAAGTAATTCAAAATAGTCAGCACTAGTGCTAAGCGTAGGTAGTCTTTAGGAATTGCTTGTAAACTACGTACTATTTCAAGATAGTGATACTGTCGCAGTTCGTTGGCGATCGCCCAGATAGAAAATCCAAATAGAAATAATCCCAAAAGAGGTGAAGCAATCCGAGCAAAACGCTTGAAATTAATATTAGACATATAGCGGTTTGGTAAACTTAAAATTTTTCTAAAAACGCCTGAATGAAATAAAGCAGTTCGTCTCATTCATCTTATTTATACAGTTTTAAGCTCATAAACGTATAATTTTCACCCACTCAGGCTTCAACCAAATAAGATCTATATCGAAGAGAATTCCAAGTTTTATATTTCCAGTCTTGTCCTGTTCGTGTTCTATAACTTCACCAACTCGACCGTTGTATTTTTCAAGTATATGTTGTTCCTCCTTGGGTAAATCTATCCAATTTGATGAAGCAATAACTTCGATCGTTGTGCCGCGAGGGAATTGCATAAAATTCTCAATTTGCTTTCTTTGTTTATGTAGCTGTCAATAAAAAAATCTCGGACAGAATCTACATAAATATCTGCTAAAACTAGCATAGCAAAGATGAGTTTGAGATAGCAGATATAACTCACGAACCTGGTTTGAGATAGTCAAATAAGCGATCGCCAGAGTCAGCCCGAATCAGAGCAACAACAACATCTGGCACAGCTGCCAATCCAGGATAAACTAAATATCTTGGTTCCCAACGAGGATGAAACTTTTCTTTGTAGGCGTGCAAACTCTTGAAGTTGTAAAATCGATTTAAGTGCTCGTAGAGATAATTTAATCCTTTTTCTAAACGAGGAGTATTTTGCGTTTCACCCATACCAGAAAGAGCTGATAAACCCAAATTAAATCCATCGTATCCCAAGTCTTTGTAGTGCTGAAACATTGAAATAAATAAGAAATCCATCGTACCAGATTCCACAGAATTGCGATGTCGCATTAAGTCAATTGTGATATCGTTGATGCGATACTCTGACACAACATTTGCAAAAGCAGTAAGCCGCTCGTCTAATGCTTCAACAGTAACAATCTCACATTCCCGCAAATATTCTTCGTCGAACCAACCTAACGAAAACTTTTTCTCAGCTCCGTGCATCGACTGTAGCCATTCATCGCTCACCATTCGCAACTCTCGTAATAACCGATCCGAAATTGGCGGCGGGTAAAATTTGACTTGATAACCTGCTTTAGTCAAGCGATTCGTGTAATTCCTTAAGTTTTGGTTAGCTTTTCCTTTAAGATTAAAGGTATGAAGATCGACGATCGCTTCTTCGCCGATCTTCACAACGCTAAACCCTAAAGATTGGTAAAGCTCAAGGTCATCCGGTAATGTTTGATAAAAAGCTGGATACCAGTCATTCCGCTCGCAAAACTGGCGAAAACTAAAAATCGTCTCTTTTCGATCTTCTGGTGGACCGATTGGATCTCCTAGAGCGATCGCGCCCCGTCCTTTTGGTACGTAAGCGATCGCGCTACGACCGGAGGGGCTAAAGTAATAAACTTTATCATCAAATAATGTAAAGCGGGCAAGGGAAGAACGACCGTATTGTTCGACAATTTCTTTAGCTCGTTGCCGCTCTTGCAATAGTGCAGGCGATCGTAATAAAACTGGACGCAGGAGCATGAACAGGGAATAGCCTATAGTTACAACTCCAACTAGATAAATCGAGTCAGCAAAGTATTGCCCGAATCGTGTTGTCGGTTCTAGCCCTGCATTGTCAGCAGTAAAAAACATCGCTAGAGTTTGCAGCAGAGCTTCTGGAAGATCGAAGTTAACCGTGTATTGTCGATCTAAAAGGAAAAAGCCGACTGTACCGTAAGCTAGTGTAAACAACAATGCTCCTACCAAAACTCGAATTCCCTGAGCAACAGATGGGCGATCCGATTTTGCAGTGAACGAAGAGTGCATTGACAAAAGCTGTACGAGCAAAACACCCGATAGTAGGCTCTCTTCGTAGTCCAAGCCCTTAACTAAATGACTGAGAATAGATACAATCAGCAATCCAACTGTCAACAGCCACGCAATTCGCTTCCGTCTGAATAAATTTGCTGCCAGCGTCAGTAAGATAAATCCTGTAATTGCTGCAAAAAAATGACCGCCCGCACGAATGTCGAACGGAATAAATTGCTCCAAAAATTCTGTCCTACTTGGTAGGTTGGGAGTGACAGCAGACAATAGGTTGACTATTCCTACTAATCCTGTCAGCAGTGTTGCTGTCCATAGTCCAATGCGGTTTCGCCTTGTCAGCACAAAATACCTCCATTCAAAACGATTTAACTATTTTGTTTTCCTTAGCTAAAGCAATCTTGAACTGCTGCCCGACATAACTCAACTGATCGGTTAAATGCTTGTGCCAGTAATTCCAGCCAAAATCCCCGCCAACTATCCCGTGTCCTCCAGGAAAAACTCGAAATTCATTAGCAATTCCTAACTGGTTCAAAGTTTGATGAAATTGCTGCGTCGAGTCAAGAAATTCCCGATCTGCTTCCCCAGCATCCAGAAACGCTCGGATCTGTTGGCGCTGTGTAGCTGAAATCTGCTTGATGAAAAGCTGAGGACTATTAGCAGCGCCACTGGTATCGGTGAAGTAGCCGCTAGAGCTAAAGAAGATATTGAAGTTATTTAGATGGCGCAAACCAATGTTAAAAGCTCCCCAACCGCCAGAAGACTGCCCGCCTATTGCCCAAAAATGCGGCTGCTCTAGTGTACGATAGCGCGATTTTACCACTTGGACTAATTCAGAACCAATCAGGGTTCCCACATTGCCATTAGGTCCATCGTAGTAGTCAGAGTCCCAAAAAGGGCTGCTACCTCTGCGATCGTTACCATCTGGAGTAATTACGATTGACGGTGGTAGTTTGCCACTCTTATACAAATCGTGTAGTACAGACGTGACAGCAGCCTTGTCCTGATAAGCACGAGCATCCCCATGTCCACCATGTAGTAAGAAAATGACTGGATAGCGTCGTACAGAATTCTTGGTGTAGCCTGGGGGGAGAATTAAGCCATACCTACGCACCTCGCCCATTGCTTTACTATTGAACGTTTCTAACTGAAAGGTTAGCCCCGTGTTTCGTTCTACTTGGGGAGGATCTAATTGTGGCGCACCAGCAATAAAAACATACCAGTAGCCAGTGGCTGCTAGAAGAGCGATCGTACCCGCCAAGATACCTAGAACCTTACCAAACCGCAATTTCATCAAATTAACCAATAAGAATTATCCAATTTTTATAACTACTCTGTGGGATCGATCTTAATACAAATCATTGACACAGTTTAGTCATAAATTTGTCATATTTGCTTGCTAGTTTGAGGGGGTCGATTATTTAGGTCTAGCTAAAGCTTTTCATTTGAAAGGTATTATTGTATGACACTTTTCATTAATAACCTACCCCAACAAGTTACTGAAGCAGACCTTATAGAATTGTTTGAAGAGTATGGCGCGATCGCGCACATCTTTTTTCCTACAGATGGGAAAACAAACAGAAACTTTGGTTTTGCTACTGTGGACATGATGATGAATGCCAGTGAAAAAGTGGCAATGTCAGAACTGAACGGTTCAAAGTGGATGGGTTCGCAATTACAGATCGGTGAAGTTATTGCTCAAGGACATTTTCAAATGCATTATTCGTAGAGAGGTATTTAGTTGATGAACCGCAACGACTTGCGATCGCATATTGCAATGGCTAGTTTGCTCGCGATCTTTTAGTAGTTACCCAAAAGCAATGAAGCGTATTCACTTCAACGGCTTTACTAACTATTATCAACAATTTTGAACTCACTCAAGTTTGAAGGAAAACTATGTACAACCAACTATCCAAGCCACGTACATTTATTATCTTGCTAGTTGCCAGTTTTGGATTAATTACTAGTCCAGTTCTAGGAGAACTAGCAGCAGCAAGTAAACTTAGCTCTGAATTTGATTCTGCAATGTTAGATGCTCAATTTGAAGAAGAAGCTACCAATATGATTGAGGCTGATGCTGCGTATGTTAGAGCAATCAGAGAACGTTTTAATTAGTTTTTTCAAGAAAAACTAATTATTTAACATCTGCCTATGCTTGAGAATTTTTTTAAGAGGATGGATTACTCAACCGTCCTCTTTTTAGGTATTTTATTTTTAGACTTTGAATTTCAAACATTTTTTAAAACTGAAAATACAATTTATTATCTTGACTGTAAATTATATAATCTTCAGGATGAAATATTACGATCGTCTGGTTTTGTAATAGGAAAAGCCGAGTCATAATCTATGGCTTGAAGTTTTTGTCTCAATAAGCCTTCTAGACTTTGGATCTGTTGTTGTTGCTGTTGAAGCATTTGCATAATTTTTACTATTTCTTCTTCCCGAAGTAGATTCATTTTATCGTGTAGCAGTTCAATTTCTAGCTCGGCTTTCATATTAACTTCGTAGTCGTGTTTCGCCTCCTGACGGTCAATTATCGCTTGGCGGTTCTGACTCATCATAATGATGGGTGCAGTGTAAGCTGCCTGAAAAGACAACATGAGGTTAAGTAAAATGAATGGGTACGGGTCCCAATGCTGAATGTATGCCGTGACGTTGAGAAAAATCCACAGTGCTAGCAAGCTACTCTGGATAATAATAAATCGCCAAGAACCTACAGTATCGGCTACCGCATCAGCTAGCCGATCGCCCAGCCTCGGACTTGGTTTTGGTGGATGTTGAGCGGGCTTGCGTTCCCGCAGCCTTTGCAACAGTTGATATTCTTCCTGACTGACACGAGCGCGTAGAGGTTTTTTCATATTCACGATCGATGAATGTAGAATTCAAAATTAAGCTTAACTGCCTCTAGCCACAGCAAAATACGAAATAATGAATTGTCGCAATCACCAACTAAAAAAACTAGCACATGTCTCTCTATACTCGCATTAAGCGATCGCTACTCGGTAAACCGCTACCTACTAGTGCTTTTGCAGAAGAACGTTTGAGCAATGCTGCGGGATTGGCAGTGCTATCTTCTGATGCGCTTTCCTCAGTTGCTTATGCAACAGAAGAGATATTACTAGTGCTGATACTAGCTGGAAGTAGCGCTCTCAACCTCTCACTGCCTATTGGAGGCGCAATTCTACTGTTGTTGACAGTAGTGACTTTATCTTATCGCCAAACAATTCGAGCCTATCCTGGTGGCGGTGGAGCTTATACCGTGTCACGCGAGAATTTGGGGCTTTACCCAGGACTAGTAGCAGCAGCAGCACTAGCGATTGATTATGTCCTGACCGTTACTGTTAGCATTTCAGCGGGAGTTGCTGCTTTAACTTCGGCAATCCCATTCTTGAGTACCTTCACCATTGATTTGTGTCTGCTTGCAGTCTTCTTGGTGATGCTGGCAAATCTACGAGGTGTGAGAGCAGCAGGCAACTTACTCATGCTGCCTACCTACGGGTTTATTGCAAGTATTTTTCTACTCGTTTGTCTAGGTTTAGTGCAACAGCTGAGCGGATACGTACCCTCTGCTGTCGCTACAATTCCAGCTACAGAACCCCTAAGTCTATTTCTAATTCTAAGGGCTTTCGCTGCTGGCTGTACCGCGTTAACGGGAATCGAAGCTATCTCCAACGGTGTAATGGCATTCAAGCCGCCAGAGTGGAAAAATGCCCGTTTGACTATGCTTTACATGAGCGCAATCTTAGGGGTCATGTTTACTGGGATCACCTACTTGGCTCATGCTTACCACATAGTTCCTACTGCTGGACAAACGGTGGTTTCGCTGCTGGGGCGACAAATTTTTGGCAATGGTTTGCTTTATTACATTACACAGGCAACCACCCTGCTGATTCTGCTACTGGCAGCGAATACTAGCTTTGCTGACTTCCCCCGACTCGCTTCACTGCTAGCACGGGACGGCTTTCTGCCCAGGCAACTGTCAATACTAGGCGATCGCCTGATCTACTCCAACGGCATTCTTTTGCTCAGTCTTTTTGCTGCCTTTCTGATAATTTTATTTCAGGGGCAGACTAATGCAATTATTCCTCTCTATGCTGTGGGAGTATTTACCTCATTCACCTTATCCCAGATAGGGATGGTGCTGCACTGGTTCAACCATCAAACACCTGGTTGGAAACCTCGTGCCACGATTAATGGGATCGGCGCGACAGTCACTGCCATAGTTTTAGGGGTAATTGTTGTAACAAAGTTCTTATTGGGAGCTTGGTTAGTGGTGGTTCTGATTCCGCTAGTTGTTTGGCTGTTTTTAGCAATCCGAAGTCACTATCAAACGATAAGCGATCGCCTCAGTATTGTTGGGCTTGAACCCCATCGTTACCCCATGCTGCGTACTCCATGCGATACTGTCACCCATCCTGCTCTAGTTTTAGTTGGTCAACTTCATCGCGGAACCTTAGAAGCTCTTGATTACGCTCGCAGTATCGCCGATGAAATTGTTGCCGTTCACGTTGATATTGGTACTACAGATAGAGACAGCTTTCAGCAGCAGTGGCAGCAGTTAGAGGCAGATATCCCATTAGCGATCCTCGACTCTCCCTATCGTTCAGTCATTTCACCTTTAAGCAACTTTGTTAGCGAATTTGAAGCTCAGCATCCAGATCTCTTCTGCACAATTGTTATTCCTATCTTCGTGACCCGTCACTGGTGGGAAAATTTGCTACATAATCAAACAGCTTGGTTTTTGAAAGCAGCTCTGCGAGTCAAACGCAGTCGGGTAGTCACGTTTGTTGGTTATTATATTTAAACATAACGATTGTGAAAAGCGTTTTAAAAGTAAGTTAGGTATAACTTAATTCAAGTATTAGCTCAACTACATATATAGCTTTGAAAAATGCTTTCCCAATTCCAATGGTGACCGTCAAAAATATTAGCTCGCTCGTAATTTCTCTTGCAAAAACTATCTATTCTTATTTCTTCTGCTAGTAAGCTATTGGTGCTTTTGCTCTAGCTCCCCCCTTACCTAAAAATAGCAATAACGGTAACGAACAAAAGAAGACAACGCCCACAAAGCGAAAGATATCGGTATAAGATAAAACTGCGGCTTGCGTATTGACTAATTGCTTCAGTGCTGCCAAGGCTTGTTGATGGGCTGTGGCGGCATCAAAACCGCGATTTTGAAACAAGGCAGTTAGCGTATCGAGACGCTGATTTGTCTGGGGATCGAAAGCAGTCACTTTTGCTAGCAAAATGGCTTTATGAAATGCTTCCCGTCGATCTAGCAGTGTTGTCAAAACCGCAATCCCGATACTGCCTCCCAACTGGCGCATCAAATTGTAAAATCCCGATCCGGCAGATACATCATGTTTTGGCAGCGAACCCAAACTAGCTAAACTGAGGGGCAGAAACATCAACACGGTGGTCGCTCCGCGCCAAAGCAGGGGGTAGAATAGATCGTCCGTACCCGATTGCGGCGTAATTTCTGCTAGTTGAAACATGACTAAAGTTGTCCCAACTGCTCCGGTTCCAATTAGCAGTCGAGCATCTACCTTACTCGAAATCTTACCCAGCAAAACCATCACGATCGCTGATGCTAAAGCTCCAGGGGCAAGCAACCATCCAGTTTGGGTGGCTGAAAATCCCAGCACGCCCTGAGCAAACAACGGCACGGCAAACAGCGCCCCGTAAAGTCCCATACCTAAAATACCAGAGTAGAGGCTACCCGCCGCCAGCGTTCGGTGGCGCAACACGCGCAGATCGACCGCAGGATATTTGATACTCAGTTCCCGCCAGATAAATAGTATTAATCCAACAGCAGCAGCGATCGCCAAGGTAGTAATAAAACTCGATGCAAACCAATCGTCTCGTTCTCCTTCTTCTAAAAACGCTTGCAAGCTACCAATCGCGATCGCCAGTAGCGCAATTCCCAGCCAATCGACTCGCTGACGGCTAATTTTGCGCTGGGGCGGATCGGGTCGCAAAAACATTGTTGCCATAATGATGGCAATAATTCCGATCGGCAGGTTGATGAAGAAAATCCAGCGCCAACCCAGCGTATCTGTCAGATAGCCACCTAGAGTAGGACCGATCGCGGGTCCGGCAATCACTCCTACGCCAAACACCGATTGAGCCACGCCCTGTTCGGCGGGTGGAAAGGTTTCAAATAAAATTGCTTGAGCTTTAGCGAGCAGCCCTCCCCCAAATAAACCTTGCAGGATGCGGGCAATGACTAGCATCGGTAGGTTAACAGATAATCCACACAGCACGGAAGCGGCTGTAAACCCTGCCATTGAAAAGACGAAGTAGGTTTTCTTGCCGAATACATCTCCTAACCAGGCAGAGAGGGGAATCAGAACGACGTTGGCGATCGCGTAGCCCGTCACGATCCAGCCCACTTCGCTGACAGTTGCCCCTAGAGTTGCTTGAATATCGTTCAGTGCCACGTTGACGATACTGGTATCGATCACCTCTAAAATAGCTCCCAGCGAGGCTGTCAGAGCGATCGCCCACTTCAGAGATCCTCGCACGTAGCCTGAATTGTCAGTATTCGGTTGTCGAGATGAGCGTGGCAAACGAGAATGAGTTGTAGCCATGAGCGATCTAGGAGAATTTGATTAATTCGGGGTTGTTGATGCCAATTCAGGAACCGTTGTCGTGTCTACCGTAACGGTCGCATTTAATCCAGGTCTGAGTTTATTTTGTCCGTCGGTGTTGGAGTCAAATACGAGCCGGACTGGAACCCACTGCACGACTTTGTTGAAATTACCTGTGGCGTTGTCGGGTGGTAGTAAGGCGAAGCTAGCGCCTGTAGCTGGACTGATCCCAGAAATCGTGGCATGAAACGTTTCTCCAGGATAAGCATCTACTTCAACGTCTGCTTTCTCACCAATTTGCAGTTTTCCTAACGCTGTCTCCTTGAAGTTTGCCTCTACGTAAACCTCGTTGGTTTTGAGTGGTACTACAGACAGCAAAGGTTGCCCTACTTGCACTTTCTGTCCTACTTGAGCAGTCAGTTGTCCGATATAACCATCGACAGGTGCTTTAATCGCGGTGTATGTCAATTGCTGACGCGCCAGAGCTAGTGCGGCTGTTGCCTGTTCTACTTGAGCCTGAGCCTGTTGTTGCCGATCTCGCTGCACCGTCACGTTTTGTCCAGACACTTGAGTTTCTTGCACCTGTCCTCTGGCTGCATCTGCTTCGGCTAGGGCTTTTTGCAATTGGGCTTGAGCATTGTTTAACTCTGCTTGCGATTGAGCGACGGTTTTACGAGCAGCCGTTAGACTAGCTTGGGCGTTTTCATAAGCAGCACGAGCAGAATCAAATTTTTGAGCCGAGATTGCACCCGCTTTGTATAAGGTTTGATAGCGTTGGTAATCTGTTTGTGTCAGATCTACCTCGGTTTGTGCCTGGGCGATTTTTGCTTGGTTTGTCTCAATAGCTGCTTGAGCTTGTTCGACGCTGGCTTCTGCCGCATTAGCAGCAGATAAACTTGCAGCTAGTTGCGATCGCGCTTGTTGAACTTGAGTCGGATTGGTTTGACTGGTGAGTTTTACAGCGTCGATCGCGCTGTTTAATTGGGCTTTAGCATTTGCTAATTCTGCCTCTGCTTGTTGTACTTTTAAGGGCAGATCTCGATCTTCGAGCATCACCAATGGTTGTCCCGCTTTGACGCGATCGCCTTCTTCTACTAAGACTTGCTGCACCGTTGCGGAAATCTTGGGAGCAAGCGGCGAAAGATGTCCCTGAATTTGAGCGTTATCCGTACTGACATGGGTGCGTTGAAATTGCCACCAGCGCAGTCCGGCGATCGCACCAACAACAAGGACAACGCCTCCTACAACTAACAACAATCCGCGTCGTTTCTTACTGCGTGGTTTGGGCGGTGCCTCATCAACGGCTTCATCCTGCGTCGCTTCCTCAACGGCTTCGTCATCCGTTGCAACACCGTTATTTTCTGACTTTTTTCCGTTACGTCCGTTGTAGCGATCGATTGGTTCTAATTCTTCTAGTTTGGTCAATGGGGTTTGCTTCATGGCTGGTTCAGGTGTCGCGAGCGCCGAATCGCAGTTCGAGCGGATGTGAGATTAGATAATGCCAAAAATCTTTTAGTGAAAATACTTAGTTTTTCTGTTGTGACTCGCCGATTGCTAGTTAGCTTGCAGGTGGTGTTGCAGCACAACTAGGATTAATCTGCCGTACTAACGCCACGTACAAACAAATCTACGCATCCTTCAACGTACTGAGCGCGGCTATATCCCCTGATGATGGGAACGACATGACGGCGCACCATCCCAGCTAGCAGCATCCCTGTAAACTGATCCACTGCTAACGGTAGGTCTACATCGGGACGAACGCTACCGCGTTCAATGCAGTTACGTAAATAGGCAATCAGCTGTTCGCGCAAGGGAAGGAAAGATTGTTGAAGTACCTGAAGCGCTTCCTGCGGATGTCGCTGGGCTTCGCCAATGAACATCCGAATCAGGGCTTCGTACTCTTCCAGCATTTTGTCATGCAGCGTTGCATAGTGTAGAAGGTCGCGGCGCAAGTCCTGAGTCCACTCCTCTTGATGAGCGAGTGCCTCTGCTTTTAGAGCGGTGATATGTTGTGCCACAGCACCCAGCAGTTGCTCCTTACTCGGAAAATATCGAAATAACGTGACTTCGTTTACGCCTGCTACGCGCGCAATCTCGCGGGTTGTGGCTCCAACAAAGCCTTCTGTTGAGAAAACTTCAATCGCTGCTTTGAGCAGGCGATCGCGAGTTTTGACCGTTCCTTGTTTTAAACGAGCCATATTTATTGTAAGTGCTTACTTGCATTATAAATAAACAAGCTACAAGTTGACTATATTTTTGGATGGAGTTTGACGATGAGATAGCAATCTCGCTCTAGACACAGAAAGTTCAAATTGTTGTCACAAAAAAGCAACATCAAAGATTTAACTTAAAAATATCTCCTCAAAAATCTTTAGATCGAGTACCAAAAGCTGAAAGATAAAGCAATTTTGGTAGAAAAAGTTTTGCTTAGTCTTGATTCTGATTCAACATATTTTCTAACTATGAAGATTCCCACAATAGCTTCTGCGATAACTTCTGCGATCGCTCTGAGCCTCTTAACATTTAGTTCTACCCCTGCTCAGGCTAGAACTTTCTCAACTTCCTGCGTTACTCCACAAACCGTCAATGGAAATACTATCACTTTTACTCCAGCTCTAACTAGAGCTAGAAATCTAGCACGTCAAGCAGCTGAAAAAGTCAACGGTGGATTAAGTCAATATCGTGCTGCGGCATCTATGTACGGTCTTTCTTTTGAAACTCCTTGTGTAGATAGCGGAAATAGTTGGACTTTCACCTTCACTGGCAGTCAACCTGGCTCTACAATTCCCTCAGTTGAGAGTATTGTTACAGTTGCTAAAGATGGCTCCAAGGTTACTGTGGATTATAACGGTTCAATTCGTTCCTAACTATCTGAAACAAAACTCATACAATTAGGGAGATTACTGCCCAGCCTATAGATAAATTGGTTAACTCTGGAGGACTAAATGAATCCTTGTCCTTGTTGCTCTCATAACCTACTTCGGCATATTCAAGCGAAAAGACTTTACTGGTTTTGTTCGAGATGTAGACAGGAAATGCCTTATTTTACATCTGGCTTAAACTCATCCTCTTTTAAGAAAATGTTCTCCAACTTAGCATAAAATCATCCCCCAAGTTCGGAATTTTTTTCAAGTATTTTGAGGTATGGAGCCTTGCTAAAATCGGAATGCCATTGATAGAAAAATATCTCTTATTTGTCTAGTCTGTATATACCTTTGTGTACAAAGATAATGACATTCATAGCTAAATCAATTTCAGGATTTATCAAGTACGACACGAAATATAAATATTCATCTACTGTTGACTTGGTACATACTTATCTGCACGAAATTGGCAACATACTTTTATTAAGTCACGAACAAGAGATTGTTTTTGGCAAACAAGTTCAGCAGATGATAGCTTTAGTGACTGCCAAGGAAAATTTAGCCAAGCAATTGCAGCGCGAACCAACTTTGCAAGAGTGGGCAGAGCTAATGCACTTAAGTGACAAAGCACTACAAAAACAGCTACTCGCGGGACAACAAGCTAAACAGAAGATGATTGAGGCTAATCTCCGATTAGTAGTGGCAGTAGCTAAGAAATACCAAAAACGCAACTTGGATTTTCTAGACTTAATTCAGGAAGGCACTTTAGGATTGGAACGAGGAGTTGAAAAATTCGATCCAACTAGAGGCTTTAGGTTTTCTACCTACGCCTATTGGTGGATTCGCCAAGGAGTAACGCGGGCGATCGCTCAGCAGTCCCGCACAATTCGGTTGCCCATTCACATGACTGAGAAGCTGAATAAAATTAAGCGCACGCAACGGGAGCTATCTCAAAAGCTGGGTCGCACTCCTACATCTATCGAGATCGCTGAGGCGATCGACCTACAGCCCGAACAAGTCCGAGAATGCTTGCTACTTGCTCGTCATCCTATCTCCCTAGAAGCTCGAATTGGAGACGAGCAGGACACAGAATTGCAAGATATACTGCAAGATAATGGACTTTTACCTGAAAGCTACGCAGTTCGGGAATCGATACGTGAAAGCGTTCAAAACATATTGTCAAAGCTGCCTACTCAACAACGAGAAATATTAACTCTACGCTTCGGTCTAGCAGACGGAAACGAACTTTCCCTGGCACAAATTGGTCAGCGAATGGGTATTAGTCGAGAACGAGTGCGGCAGTTAGAACAACAAGCTTTCAGCTTCCTGAGACGATATGAATTTGAAGCACGTAGTTATTTAGTGAGCTAACGCCTCTTTTTCAGATCGCCCATTGCTGAATACATCAATTCGATTAATCTAACCATTTAGGCAGCTCTACTTCTATCCAGTCATTTTTCTCTAAAATCTCGACTCCAAACCCAGCCGCAGGTAGTCCCAGCAACAGAAGTAGAGCGATACCTAAAGCGATCGCGCGAGTCCGACGCTCTTGCCAAAATGATTGAGAGCGAAGATTGTCCCGAACGGATATAGCAGGATTATCTGCGTCTAATGCTGCCAGTAAACTTAATACTTGTGGCTGCTTCAAGCACTCTTCAACTACTATGCTTTCTCCTACGTACAATTTGCGTGTTTCTCTATCCAGTAGTAGATAGTGCCGTGCGGGTTGACCGTCATCTCCCAGGTGATAAGGGTGACAGAGTCGTTCTACCTTGGGATGGTGGCGGAAAATTTGCCATGCATAAGTATTACCCACACCAACTGTCTGACCGTCGTTGTAACATAACTGATTTAATTCAGGCTCCCAATGCAGAGCCAGCCAGCGGGAGCTTCCAGAGTATGCTATAGCTTGTTCCAGAGAAAGTGGAACTGCCAAGTTAATGCTTTGAACTGAAGGCAATGGTTGACTTTCCTTGCTATATGACATTCTTTTAATTTCCTGGTATTCTCAAATGTGTATCTCAATTCAACAAAGCCGCTGTTATTTGAAATGACCTAGATTAAACTTTGGGAGAAAAATGTAGGTCATTTCTTTGATTCAGTAATGCTTGCCTACTTGGGATGTTAGCCTTCGATTACTGGAAGACTTTCTCAAGATTATCTACTTCGTCTAGTATAGGAGTGGCAAGGCGACCGTATTCAGAGGTTAATTTTGCTGCTTCGACACGAGTAATTAAGGTGTCAAACTTTTTCACTTGGGCAGAACCTCCGCGAGCCAAAATAGATGGACGTAGTGCATTCCAAGTGCGACGCATCTCGCCAGTTGTTGTTCTCAACTTGGCAGTATTTCCCTGTGCTGTCCAAATATCTAATTCCCGACCGTAGTAATCGAGTAGCGTTACTTCAACTGGAACCCTCGGCTCGAAAGGCACGGTCATTTTAGCAGCGATGAGAGTCACCTGGTTAGCATCGCGCATTGCCGATTGGCGATCTTTCGCGTTAACGGCTTGGCTGAGAGCTACAATGCTGGAATTGAGTCGTGCTAATTCTGCTTTACTTTTGCCCTCAATCTGCGCGTCCAGCTGCTTCGCCGCACTTTGCAATGAATTGAGATTGGCAGTTGCTTTAGTCCAGTTGTTGATTTTTGCCATGTCGTAGATGCTTTCACCGGATTCACCTACTTGGCTGAGGGCAACTGGAACTTTATCATCTTTGACTTCACTATCGCGATCGTCAGATGGTTCGGGTACTTCTTTACTATCTTCCAATTGGCTATTTATATCTCTGGCTTGACCAATCAGATTGGTTTTGTAGGATGGGATAACTTCGTTCGGCTTCGCTAACGCAGTTGTACGTTGAGATTCAATGGCAGATTTGGCTCGTACAGCTCCACTAAAACCCCAAATTCCGATAAAAGCAGCAGCCAAAATTATGTACTTGGAAACTTTCACGATTGTAAACAGCTAAATTTATGTCATTTCAATTTAGAAAGTATTAGTCAAGAACTTGAAAAGATCTAATTGCGAACGAGCAAAATTCTGTACAACTGTTGTAAGTTAGGCTGCACAGAGCGATCGCCCTCAATGGAATTCTACCAAACGAGTTTTCTTCCAGTAATGAAGTCGATATTATTGTGGCGTAATTTTTCTGAGCGAGCAAATCTTTCCGAGTTCTTTACTTTTTCTGCTTATATTGACATCGCCCATCTGGGTGTTTGGTGTGAGGAAACAATGAGTGAGGTTAGCAAGTTGTAGATGCTGCTTTACTCGGATCGGTTTTTGATAGTTTTTTACTCAATCTTAAAAAAAAGGTTGATTTCAGCATGTTGACACCATTCTGTAAGCAAGAGGTTCGTTTTGATGGCGAAGTCATGGCATACGCGATCGCTGCTCTATTTTTTGCTGCCTGGTACTCTGTCTCTAGCAGGGAACAACTTACCCGCTAGAGCGCAGGTTGCTTTTGCTAACAACCCACTAGATACCCTACCCATACAAGAGCGCGTGACTCTACGGCAGGGAAAACCTGTAGTCTCTGGTGAAAATGGCTGCTACACCGCTCGCATTTTAATCGATGCCACTCCATCACAAACATGGTCTGTCCTGACGGACTACAGCAACTACTCTCGCTTCATGCCCAACGTCACTGCTAGTTCCGTGCTGGAATCTAATAACAACCAGCATCTATTTGAAGAAGTCGATCGCTACCATGTTGCGCCACTGATTACCGTCAACGCCCGCACTCGTCTCGCCATTACAGAAACGCCCCAAAAAGGATTTAGCTTTCAAATGGTAGAAGGTAAGCTGGAAGAATTATATGGCAGATGGAGTCTTCAACCTGTTCCTGCTTATCCCTATGCTTCTAAGACCCAAGTTCTGCTGACTCAGCAAATCCACGTTCATCCTCGATCTGTCACGCCCAAAAATATGTTTTATAACATCTTCCGTCGGCATGTGGAGAAGACGATGAAAGCTGTACGTACGGAAGTAGCAAGGCGTAGTTCTTAAATTTTTCGAGCAGTAGCTCTTTAAATAGCAGTAAATTGGCAACAAACGCCGGACGCGAGACCGGAAGATCGATAAATCATGCAAATAAAGACAGGATTTCTGCCTTACCCGTCATCCACAAATGAAAAGTTAGGGCAGTGGATGCAGCGGGCGATCGCAGGACCGATCGGTTTAGTTTTGGTCTTGCTGTTTTTTGGACAACCATGTTTGGCTGAAGGTTTATCAACTGAATTCAATAGAAATATGTTCAGTGATGCCCGTTCTGAACAAACAGACATCCAACAACAAGGACCAGACGATCCGCAGGAGCTAAAAGCTTTTTTGGACAACTTCTTTGCTCAACAAATGACACAGCTACACATTCCTGGTGCGGCAATCGCGATCGTCAAAGATGGTAAGCCCTTTTTCACCGCAGGCTATGGCTACGCTGACTTGGAAAAGAAAATACCTGTCGATCCGAATCAAACTCTATTTCGCCTTGCTTCTGTTTCTAAACTTTTCGCTGCTACTGCTGTAATGCAATTAGCAGAACGAGGTCAACTTAAGCTGAAGGATGACGTAAACAAATACCTCAAGAATTTTCAACTTCAAGAAAACTATCCTGCTCCAGTCACGATCGAGAGTCTTCTGACCCACACGGGCGGTTTTGATGAGAAATTCATCGGTCTAGCGGCTCGAAATGCATCCGAGTTAATACCTTTAGGGGAGTACTTAGCAAAGCGGATGCCTCCTCGTGTCATTCCCCCAGGACAAATCATCAGCTACTCGAATCACGGTATCGCTCTAGCAGGCTATCTAGTAGAAGAGATTTCTGGCATTCCCTTCGCTCAGTATACTGACGAGAACATCCTGCAACCATTGGATATGCAGCAAAGCAGCTTTTTACAGCCGTTACCTGCACGTTTAGCATCCGATCTGGCTGTAGGCTATGAGTACCGCAGGGGCAACTATCAACCAGTACCGTCCTATTACATAAATGATGGTCCAGCTGGCGCGCTTAAAGCTACTGCTACTGATATATCTCACTTTATAATTGCCCACCTACAAAAAGGTCGCTACGGCAATACCAAAATTATAGAGGAGACAACAGCTCAACAGATGCACGCCTCTCACTTTACCCACCATCCACAGCTACCAGGCTGGGCTTACGGTTTTTCCGAGCGTTTCCAAAACAATCTGCGAGCGATCGAACACGGCGGTACAGATCCAGGGTTTGCTAGCTTATTGTTTCTATTACCCGAACAAAAACTTGGTTTATTTGTTGCTTACAACAACGAGCAGGATGAGCTGCGCGAACAATTAGTCAGTCAGTTTCTCGATCGCTACTATCCGGTTAAAGAACCAATTTCTTCTCCCCAGCCGAATCCAAACTTCCAACACCGAGCTAATTATTTTGTTGGTAATTATCGGTTTAGCCGCTATCCGCACTCTACTATCGAAAAGTTGGCTCCGGTACTCCTCAAGGCTCCGGTATCTGCACCAGAGTTACGGGTGAGAGCGAAGGGTGATGGAATCTTGACAGTGGAGCCAAGCAGTTACAGACCTAACCGCTCGCCTCGACGCGCCCTGAAAAAGGTAGACTCCGTGCTGTATGGAGCTGTAACAGATAATAGCAACACAAGCTCTAGAACAAGGAACCAGTTAGTAGAGATCGAACCTTTGTTATTTCAATTTACTGACGGTCCCTACGTTGCTTTCAAAGAGAACAGTCGGGGACGCATTACTCATATGTTTATTGGTGCAGATGCTTTTGAAAAATTGGCTTGGTACGAAACGAATGCTTTTCAACTCAGTCTCTTTGGATTTTGCATACTGGCTTTTCTGTCATCCTGCATTGGCTGGTCGAGTCGCTCTCTGACTCATCGTTGGCAAAAAGACTCTTCTCGATGGGGTTCAAAGCAGGATATTCAATCCCTAGTAAGATTGAGTGGTTCTACTTTACCCGTAGCCATCTCTGCACTTAATCTATTTTTCTTGTTCGGCACGATCCTGGCTATCTTACTCAGCAACCTATACGAGTTTGCTTATGGTTTGCCTCCTATCATCACTACCTTACTTTGCATTCCCATCATGACCACTAGCCTGACGGCTGTATTACCCGTCTTTATGGTACTAAGTTGGCAAGATAAGCGCTGGTCGGTCTTAGGAAGATTATATTATTTATTCTTTATCTTGTGTGCATGGGGCTTTATTTCATTTCTGTCCTATTGGAACCTATTGGGGTTTGAGTTTTAACAATCACAAAATCTTGTTTCTTTACAGTCAATACTTTTGAGGTCAAAGATAGTGACTATTTTTTTGCTGTTTTTCATTAGCTTTTATTGCTACGTGTTGTGGATTTTATTTGATAACTTCAAATTTAGAAAAAAACGGAACAAAATCCAATGGCGGATACATATTAACGGCATTAGAGGAAAATCAACTGTCACGAGATACACGACAGCAGTTTTTAGAGAAGCTGGCTATCACACTTTTGGTAAAACAACGGGTAGTGCTGCGAGAATTATTCGACCAAATGGAGAAGATTACGACTTTAAACGTAAAGGCTATGCCAATGTCAACGAGCAAGTCAAAATTTTAAAAAGCTTTTGCCGCCAGAAAGCGCAAGCCGTTGTACTTGAATGCATGGCTGTTAACCCTGTTTATGCTAAATGGCTGGAGGAAAAAGTTATGCGATCGCACATTGGAATTATTACTAACGTGCGCTACGATCATCCCGATTACATGGGCGAAACTTTAGAAGAGATTGCTGAATCTTTGTCTAAGACTATCCCTCAAAAAGGCATTGTAATTACATCAGAAACAGAAGCTAAATTACTCAATATACTATGGAGAAATGCCAAAAAGAAAAACTCTTTACTGATAGTTGCAAACAAGCATCAAGTAAAATCTGAAGACATGGAAGGTTTTTCTCATTTTGCTCATGAAGAAAATGTTGCCATCGGCTATGAAATTGCCAAAATTTTGAAACTACCTATAGATAGAGCTTTAACAGCAATGAAATCAGCATTGGCAGATCCAGGAGCTTTTAACATTGAATACATTCAATTTAACCGCTACACGCTCGCTTGGGCAAACCTATTTGCTATTAACGATCGCGAAAGTTTTATTGAGGTTTGTTTAAAATTATTTAAACAACTTTCTAGCTATAAGAAGGTAGTTTTATTAAACAATCGTCACGACCGTCCAACTAGAGTTGAACTATTTGCTAGTATGGCACGCGATCTCAAGTTTGAACGTGTAATTACATTGGGAGACTATGAAGCAGCAGTAAATAAAATATTTGCACTAGAGCGAAGTAAAGTACTCAATCTAGGCTATTCTACAAAATTTAAGAATGCCTCGGCTGTAGAACTTTTGAATCAAATTGTCAGCGGCATAGATAATGATAAAGTTTTAATTGTAGGAGCCGTAAATATACACACGATTCAAGCAGAAGAACTCTTGCATTTTTTTACAGAACAAACCAGAGTAGACGTGCGATCGCAGACAGATTTATCTTCAACCAACTCTACCGAAGTAGCCATCAATGTTTGAGTTAATAAATACGCCAGAAGTCAGTAGATTAGCTTTAGTCATTGGAGCTTTTACATCTGTTGCTTACAAAAACATTTATGGAATAAATCCAGGAGGAGTAATTGTTCCTGGCTTCATTATCATCTTATTTTTGATATCGCCAATTTGGTGTATTACTACCTTAGTTTTATCGTTCGTTGTTTACTTTATTTACAAACGCTTTCTAGAGCAAACGAGTTATAAACGCAGAACTCCTATGTATGTTCTGTCATTTTTTTCTCTAGGAGTTGCCAATCTAATTGCACTCTTGTATATCCAACTAGGTTGGTTGGTTGACTCCCTTGATAGTCTTTCTGGTACTTTACTTCCAGCAGTCATTGCTTTTACCTTTACTAAACAACAGATAAATAAAGTCGTAAAAGGCATCGTTTTAACTACATTGTTTACTGCTTTTATTTTATTTGTAACATACGGTTTGTTTTCCTACTTGTTTGATTTGGATTTTGACACATTAAAACCTTTGTATCTTGGAAAAGAGATAATAGAGTTCAAATATCCTTTTATTCATTTTTATATAACTTTAGCGGTCGGCTATTTAATTTATCGCTATAAAGATATTCGTCCAGGTGGTTACATGGTAGCTCCAATTGCTGCTGTACTACTCATCCATCCTTTGACAGCTATCACTTTTTTACTAGGATGTTTGATCGTCTATACTATTACGCAACTTATTTGCAAATTCACTCTAATTGTCGGATTAAAACGCTATGCTTTGGCTCTTTTTTTGAGTACGATATATGTTTGGATTACCGAACTTTTGTTTCTTTATTTCGACTCTACTATTTTGCCTTTCAAGGGTAGCAATATTTACGTTATAGTTACCATAATGTCTTACGTAAATGACACTATTTTATATTCTAAAAAACAAATAAAATTTTATATTTTTGTAACTGTTATAGCAGCAATGATTGATTATATTTTAACCGAAGGTTTGCCAGAATTACTTGCGAGCTAAGATTTTAAAAGTCAGACATTCTAAAATCACAGAATTACCGTTAGTTTGTATAAAGTCTACTAGTAACAAAATAATTGTAGGTATATCAATGCCAGCTTTATCACGTAGAAAAATGTGTAAATATTTCTTCTTAGGAGTTAGTCCTTTTTTAGCAAGTATCGTTTCGAGTTCCTTATTAAATTATCAGTCTAGAAAAATCTTAGGTTTTAGTTCTCAGTCATTAACTAGCGAATCTAATATTTTAACTGAGCGCGGCAATTTTTTAGAAGAAATAAGCAGAATTAAAAAATTAGCTTTACCTAAAAACTCTCATCTTTATCAAAGTCCTACAACTGCTGATTTAGATAACTTTAGAGTTTTGGCTAGTAGCTTAATATCTCAAGATATAAATACAGCAGCGAACAAAGCAAATACTCTTAATTACGAAATAGTAAAGTTTATCGATAACTCTAGCGAAAAAATCTTTTATGGCTTAAGAGAAAGGCGCGTACTAGGCTACCCGATGCGAGGCTGGGGATCTTATTTTATTAATCCTACGTACAGCTCCAATGCTTTAGTAGAAGTGCCGCACGTTCTTTTCGACAAGTTTTCAGAGGAAATTGGAGCTAAAGCTTTTTTGGGGTCGGCGGCGCGTGGATTTCTAGTTGCTGGAGCGCATCGTGATGCTAACGGTACTGACACAGCAGATGTCTGTAATCCTATTAATTCTATTTTCCAAGAGGTTCACAAAGCATGGACTTCATCTCAAGCCAAAACGTGGCAAATACATGGCTTTAGCATTTCTGATAAACCATCTTTTCCTAGCAATACTCAGTCTATTTTATCTGACGGTCAAGGTCGTTTATCAACTGAAGTTATGGATTTAAGCCAGCGCATGAGACTTCGTAGCTTTATAACCTACGTTTATAACGAACTTTCAGCTTCCGATGTGTTAAATCAACAAGTGAATCAAGGTGTAACAGGTCAAGCCTTCTCCTCCCTAGGAGGTACTCAGAACGTACAAGGTATTTATTGTCATAGTGTAGGAACAGCATTTACCCATATTGAACTAGAAAAGAGCGTTCGAGACAGCTCTACCAATCGAGATTTAGTATCTAGAAGCATTGCAGACTCTATTCAAGCAATAACTTAAGAGTTTTTCGATTGCAGAAATTTGGACAAACTTTTCATTGGAGCTTTTTTTATGGAAGTCAAGCAACCAACCCGCGAACACCGTGCTTATCTTCGAGTTACTGCACCCGCTAGAGTAGCCATCGATGGATGTAACTATACAGTAAATAATTGGAGTATCGGCGGACTTTGTATCAGCGATTTTTCTCAGACAACACTAGTAGGAGATTGTTTACCTATTCAATTCTCTTTAAGCTTCAAAGGAGGAATTAATATTTCAACAAATACGTTAATTGAAGTAGTATGGATTTCAAGCGACACAAAAAAATTAGGAGTGCGTTTTTTAAATTTAACAAAAATTGAAACAGAGTTGTTACAGCAAGCAATCGATAGTTTGCAGACGGGTGAAATTATTCCTCTGGAAACTATTGAGGACATTAGCAATCGAGATGAAACTTCAAACAGCAGTCAACTTGAATCTACTAAACCAGCCTTAAGTAGAAATAACCATAAGCTTGTATTGTACTCTGTAGGATATATATTTGCTGGAGGAGCGATCGTTTTTTATACTCTGTTGTCTTTACAAAAATCTTTCACTCAAATGGAAATTAAGTCTGCCACCTTGACCCAACCAATCGAACCTGTTATCTCTACCAACTCAGGAACGCTTAGTCAACTCTATGTGCGTGAGGGAATGAAAGTTCAGGCTGGTCAACCATTATTGCGGATAAATGACGAAGAAATAGCTCGTTCTAATATTGACAATGAAATTAATAACGTTAACGCGATCGCCCGTAATAAGATTGATAATATTGACGCTTTAAATCAAAAGATCGAACTCAGCCGCTTAGAGTTGGCTGAAGCCGAAACCGCACTTCAAAAAGTAGCAGTTCTTAGACAACGAGAGATAGAAAAATTACAGCTTGCCAAACCTGTTAATCAAAATAAGTTGAATGCAGCTCGTGCTAAGTTCGATTCGCTTACTATTCAGTATAAAGCAGCAAAAAATAGTTTAAGCAGATTGACAACTTTACTTCAAGCTGGTGCTGTTAGCAATGAAATGGTGGAAACAGCTAATGCTAAGTTGGCTGAAATTGAAGGTAATCTCAAAATAGCAAAAGCTGAATTAGAAATTGCTCAAATAGCTGCAAGTTCCCTTAACAATGGAGATTACTATAATGGTAGTGCTTTTGTTGGAGAATTATCGCGTCTCATAGTGGATGTAAAAGATGCAGAACGAAAAGTCAAAATAGCAGCCAGTAGATCGATCGCGTTAAGTCAAGAAAGAGAACAGTATAAAAAGGAAGTGCAAAATCTAGAGAGACAAAAGGAAATTCTCAGACAACCAGGTCGAACATTGGGAAATCTGAAAGAGAAAAATCCTTTCTATTCTATTTACACATCTCCTACCTCTGGCACTATTGTAAAAATCGCTAAATCTCCTGGTAATAAAGTAACTCGTAACGAACCTTTAATACTATTACAACCTGAGATAGCTCAACCTATAATCGAGGCTTACTTAACGCAAGATCAAGTTACCCAAGTATCGATAGGCAATAAAGTAATAGTTGTGATTCCTGAGTTAGGTAGAAGCTATCAAGCGCAAATAGTCAACATTGACCGAACTGGTGGGTTACTTGATGAGGTTAGAGGTCAATACCAGTTTCAAGGATCGGAAGACCAGTCAGCTTACGTTAAGCTCCTCATTACAGATATGAATCGAGATGAAAAAAGTAAATTAACAGCAGGTATGCCTGTCAAACTTGAAATCGCAAAAAGGCTGAATATTTTCGAGCGTCTAGGATTTTTCAATCGAAACGTCAAGTAGCTAAATCCGTCCGAGAGCTTTTAGCACTCATCTCTAGCATACAGCCGTGCAGCAGATTGAGCGCATGACTATTTTTGCAGTCAATCTTTTCAAGTTCTTGACATTTGCTCTCTAAAGTGAAGTCACTTTGCCCAAAGTAAAGGGATTTCACTCTATGAAAACTTCAGCAAAAATCGCTCTCACAGTAGCTTCTATTGGTATAGTCAGTTTTGGTGGACTGCTGCAAAGTGCATCCGCACGACAATCGCAACATCCAGTTGCAGTAATACCTCAACATGATTCACTTGCCAAGACTCCAGTGCTAAAAATCGGTAGCAAGGGATCGGCAGTGGCGCAGGCTCAGAAAATTCTGAAACAAGAAGGTTTTTACAAAGGAGCGATTAACGGTGTTTTCAGCAGCGAGATGCAATCCGCCGTTGTTGCTTTTCAAAAGTCCGAACGTATAAAGCCTTCTGGTGTCATTGATTCTAAAACTCAAGCTGCCTTGAGATAGACGTTGGAGCTATTACAAAACTTACACTTTTTGTTCTTGCTCAAAAAGAAACCTTTATTTGCATTAGCAGAAACTAGTAACGTTACATAATGAATATACGTTTTCTTGCTCCTGTTTCACTTGCCATCAGTCTGTCTTCATTTAGCTATATATTGGCAACTCAAAGCCAGCAAGTCAAACCCGCTAAGGCAAGTAAAGATCCCATCATTGCAGCTGCGGGTGATATTGCTTGCGCTCCAACTAGTCCTAACTACAATCGAGGTAACGGCACTGCCGATGCCTGCCACATGAAAGCTACTTCTAATTTAATCGTAAATGCGGACTTAGCAGTAGTGCTTCCTCTAGGCGACATTCAGTACGAAACTGGAACAGCTTCAGCTTTTCAACAGTCTTACAATCCTACTTGGGGGCGCGTCAAATCCATTACTCGTCCAGCAGTTGGCAACCACGAATACGCTACTACTGGTGCTAAAGACTATTACAGCTACTTTGGAGCGGCTGCTGGCGATTCGTCAAAGGGTTACTACAGCTATAACATTGGTAAATGGCATATCATTGCTCTCAACTCGAACTGCTCGAAGGTTGGGGGTTGTGGAGCAGGATCGCCCCAAGAACAATGGCTGCAAGCCGATCTAAAAGCCCATCCAAGTGCTTGTACGCTGGCTTATTGGCATCATCCGCGATTTTCTTCAGGAGAGCATGGGAGCGATTCTAATTACGATGCTTTTTGGCAGGATCTCTATGCATCTGGGGCAGAAATCGTGCTAAACGGTCACGACCACGACTACGAACGCTTTGCACCGCAATCTCCCAGTGCAAAGGTAGACGAAAAGCGGGGTATTCGCCAGTTTGTGGTTGGTACTGGAGGTAAAAATCACTATCACTTCGTGAGTAACCAGCCCAACAGTCAAGTGCGTAATTCAGATACTTACGGCGTACTCAAGCTAACCTTGCACCCACAGAACTACACCTGGGAGTTTGTACCAGAAGCAGGGAAAACTTTTACTGATAAAGGCAGCGATTCTTGCCATTAAGTATTGTCAATTATTTACGAGCGGCAAAATCTTTCCGAGTTCTTGACATTTGCCGATTAAGGTGAGGGTGCTTTTTTCCAGCTAGAGCTGATTTATCGCATTTATTAGATGTTTATAGCCTTTTTCCCGTGCGATCGCTGTGCAAAAGAAAAACTTGTTCGATTTATTACAACGTAGCCAACTTGAAGATACGATCGCACTTTTACCGAAAAATCAAGTAGGAGAAATACCATGCGAAAAATGTTAAACAGGGTTCCAGAAGTCACCATTTACTTCTGGATGATTAAGATTCTAGCAACCACAGTAGGTGAAACTGCGGCTGATTTTTTGGCGTTGACGTTGAACCTTGGTTTAGGCGTTACATCCTACATTATGGGTGGCTTGCTACTATTTGTACTTTTCAATCAGTTTAGGCTTAAACGCTACGTTCCAGTGAGTTACTGGCTTGTGGTCGTTTTAGTAAGCATTGTTGGTACGCTAATTACGGATAGATTAGTAGATGAGTTTGGAGTGAGCTTAATGGCTACTAACATAGTTTTTAGTATAGCTTTGTTAGTGGTTTTTACGCTTTGGTATTTGAGTGAAAAGACATTAGCTATGCACTCTATTAATACAACCAAAAGAGAGCTGTATTATTGGGTAGCTATTTTATTGACGTTTGCCTTGGGTACTTCTACAGGAGACTATTTAGCGGAGGCTTCGGGTTTGGGTTATGCACAAGCAGCATTAGTATTTGGTACTTTAATTGCCACGATCGCGGCTGGTTATTATTACTTGCGAATGAATGCAGTTTTGGCATTTTGGCTAGCTTACATTTTGACTCGTCCGTTTGGAGCATCGATAGGCGATCTATTATCTCAACCAACTAAAAATGGAGGTTTTGGTTGGGGTACGACTGGAACGAGTATGCTTTTTCTCTCTATAATTACCAGCCTAGTTATTTACTTAAGCCTCAAGCGGAAGAAACTAGCCTTACAGCCAATTGACCGACAAAACTGATTAGCGATCGCCTTCTAGATCTTGAGTTTTTTTCTGTTTGTATCCTAGTGATTTAGCTGACATTTCGAGATCGCTACTACAGTTAGTATCTTCAATTCTGTATTTTTTGTTCTGAGCGCGTTTTCATTTTTCAAGTATTCAATTTTCCAGTATGAGATCGACGTGACATTTATCGCCGCTATCTCGATCGTTATTCGGTATTCGGTGAATAAAGTCATAAGTTTAGATAAAGCACAATTGCCCAACAACAAGTAGGAGCAACAATGAACAAACTGAGCATAATTGCACCGATCGCTATGTTTTTCTGGATTATGAAAATCTGTGCCACTACTCTAGGAGAAACGGCAGGTGACTTCATCTCGATGACGCTAAATGTGGGCTGTGCTGTTAGTTCTACGATATTGATTGGAGTATTTTTAGCTAATCTTGTGACTCAACTGCTCTCGAAAAGCTGTAATTGACTATGATGAGTTACTGTTTTTATTTAGTGAAAAAGAAATGAACAAAGTTGCTAACAAAGTTGCAAAAGTCACAATTTTCTTCTGGATCATGAAGATCGTTGCCACTACTCTAGGAGAAACGGCAGGTGACTTCATCTCGATGACTCTCGGACTGGGGTATTATGTAGGCTTTGCTGTAACGTTCGCTATCCTGGCTATTCTCCTGTTTTTTCAAATTCAATCCCCCAGATATCTTCCAGCCCTTTATTGGACTGCCATCATTGCGACAACCACAGCCGGAACCGAAGTTTCAGACCTGATGGATCGATCTCTGGGGCTGGGCTACGCTGCGGGATCGCTGATCCTGGTAGCTGGTCTTTTAAGCGTTCTTGCCATCTGGTACTACCGAGATCGGGATATAAGCGTTTATCCAATCGTGAGGAAAGACGCAGAGACCACCTATTGGCTAGCTATTGTGTTCTCTAACAGTCTGGGAACGGCTTTTGGTGATTTTCTGACAAGCAACTTGGGACTGAGCTATATCCAGGGTGCTTTCGTAACAGCCAGCGTCATTGGTGTTGTCATCGCCCTTCACTACGTCACAAAATTGAGCGATACCCTCCTATTCTGGCTTGCATTCATCTTCACGCGACCCTTCGGAGCCACCTTCGGAGATTTTCTTACCAAGCCAGTCAAAGATGGCGGTTTATCAATGCCAAGGGAATATGCTTCGGCGATCGCCTTTATCCTGCTAGCAGTTGTCCTAGTCTTGTCCACAAGAAAGGAGAAAAAAGTGCGTCAGTCAGTTGAGTGATGCGTTTAAGCAGAGAGATGACTCACCTCATAATAAGAACATTTCTCATCTTCAGAACGCATTATCTTACCTAATTTCCCCCAGTCGTGTTGTTTTGATTGCGTTTGTCCTCAGCCGACCGCATGATTTTTCACTAAGAAAACGATACCAATGCACCTATCTCCCGTATGGTTGTCAGTAATGGCGATCGCTAGCCTATGGCAAATTTTGCTAGCGCAGATACCTTCTGACGCAGCCTCCCCTAAATCACCACCTCCCGACAGCGGACAACCTTCTAATCCATCTCCACCTACTACCTCACCAACTCCAGCAAATGCTCAACCAAACACAACTCCCAAGTTGTCAGAACTCAAAGAACCCAAAGTTCTAGTGGCAGAGGTTTTAGTCAAGGCTGAAACAGGAAAACTATCGCAGGAGCTACAAAACCAAGTTTACAAAGCAATTCGGACTCAATCGGGACAGCCGACAACTCGGACGCAACTACGAGAAGATATTAATGCCATCTTTGCAACGGGTTTTTTCTCCAACGTTCAGGCAAAACCAGAAGATACACCAGTTGGCGTGCGGGTAACTTTTTTCGTACAGCCTAATCCAGTCCTCAGTGCTGTAAGAGTACAAGCCAATGCAGATACAGGGGTTCCATCCGTACTACCCCAGAGTGTTGTGGATAAAACATTTCACGAGCAATACGGCAGCATTCTCAATCTGCGTCGCTTGCAAGAAGGTATTGGGCAACTCAACAAGTGGTATCGAGATAATGGTTACGTACTAGCTCAAGTATTCGAGGCTCCACAAGTTGTATCAGATGGAACCGTTACGCTGTCTGTAGCCGAAGGGGTAGTGGAAGACGTTCGAGTCCATTTTCGTAACAAAGAAGGTGATGATACGGACGATCGAGGACACCCCCTGAAAGGACACACGCGCCAGTTTGTCATCACGCGGGAACTAGAGTTGAAACCTGGGCAAGTCTTTAACCGCAATACAGTGCAAAAAGACTTACAGCGGGTTTATAAACTGGGCTTGTTTGAAGATGTCAATGTCTCGCTCAATCCTGGTCAAGACCCACGCCAAGTCATTGTTGTCATGAATGTTGACGAGCGCAATACTGGTTCTGTAGGGCTATCTGGGGGCTTAAGCTCTGCTAACGGTATTTATGGGGGTCTGAGCTATCAACAGCAGAACTTGGGAGGAAAAAACCAAAGTCTCGGTGCAGAGGCACAGGTAGGGCAGCGAGAAGTCCTGTTTGATGTCCGTTTTACCGATCCCTGGATTGCTGGAGATCCCTATCGAACTTCTTATAATGTCAATGGGTTTAGGCGCAAATCGATCTCTTTGACTTTTGATGGCGGTAAAAAGAATGTCGATCTTCCCAATGGCGATCGCCCCCGCGTGTTACGTCTGGGTAGCGGCATTACCTTCACCCGTCCGCTCTCCAAAAATCCTTTATACAAGTCTGAATGGACGGCTTCGGCTGGGTTGGAGTATCAAAGAGTCTCAATCCGCGATGCGAATGGCAAGCTCAGTCCAAAAGACGAACTGGGTAGCAACCTCAGCTTCTCTGGGGAAGGGAAAGACGATTTGCTAACTTTGCAATTAGGAGCGGTCAGCGATCGCCGTAACGATCCATTGCAACCAACCAGCGGCTCTGTCTTCCGATTTGGTGTCGAGCAGTCCGTGCCAGTAGGATTGGGCAGTATTTTTCTCAATCGGCTACGAGCTAACTACAGTCAGTACATTCCTGTTAAATTTATTAGCCTAGTTCAAGGTCCACAAACTCTTGCTTTTAATTTACAAGCGGGAACGGTACTAGGCGATCTCCCACCTTACGAAGCTTTTTCTCTGGGTGGTAGTAACTCCGTTCGGGGTTATGGAGAAGGAGAAGTAGGTAGCGGTCGCAGCTTCGTGCAGGCAGCCGCTGAGTATCGTTTCCCCATTTTCTCCATCCTGAATGGCGCGCTATTTGTTGATGCTGCGAGTGACTTAGGCAGCGCCAGCAGCGTACCAGGTAATCCTGCTGGAGAGCGGGAAAAACCAGGTAGTGGTTTTGGCTATGGCTTGGGTGTGCGAGTACAGTCTCCGCTAGGCTTAATTCGGATTGACTATGGTTTGAGCGATCGGGGAGACAACCGAATCAACTTTGGCATCGGAGAACGATTTTAAATCGCAATGGAATTTTATCTATTTGCACAAATCTTTCTGAGTTCTTAACATTTGTTACCTAAGCTAATGTGACGAGAGCATCCATGTTCTGCAATGTCTCTTGTGGAGTAATCGATCGCTCCATAAGAGCCTGAGCTTTTGAGTATGAGATGTGCCTCTCCTCATACCTGCCCATTCCCTGCTTCTAGCTGGGAATTTTTCTTTCACTCAGCAAGCAAATTCTTTCCAAGTTCTTGACGTTTGCCTTCTAGAGTGAAATCACCGTCCCAGATCGAGTCGCACTATGAAAACTTTCACTAAAATTGCTCTGACGGCAGCTTTTGCAGGTACTCTGGTTGCTGCGGGGCTAGCACGAACTGTATATGGAAAACAGCAAACTCCGGTAGCAGTTATGCCTCAAACTTCTAGCAGCGCCCTAGATCGTAACGCGGCAACTCATAAGACGATCGCGGCATTCCCAATGCCTCTCAATGCAGATTCAGGTAGCGCGATCGCGGCAAACGAACCAGCTATAGCGCCAGAGAAAAACCCGCCTGGTGATATCCCAGATACGCAAGTTTTTGTCAATTACAAATCTACAGTCGGAAGCTACCAGTTAGAAGTGCCGGAAGGTTGGGCGCGTCAGACAAAAGGTAGCAATGTTAGCTTTGTTAACAAACTAGATGGCGTGCAGATAGCGATCGCCAATGCAACTACTGTACCTACTGCTAACACCGTTAAAACTCAACAAATATCCAACTTAGAAAAGTCTGGTAGAGCTGTAAAAGTGGCAAACGTCAAGGATGTAAAACTCCCTGGCGGACAGGCTGTTCTGATTGAATATACATCCAACTCCGATCCCGATCCGGTTACAGGCAAGCAGGTACGTATAGAAAATAACAATTATCTGTTTTTTCAACAAGGCAAATTAGCAACACTCAGACTCTATGCTCCGCAAGGTGCAGACAACGTAGATCAATGGCAACGAATCTCTAATAGCTTCAAGTGGATGTAAACTATGCCAATTCTAGAAGCCTTCGAGCTTTATCGCTTTTACCACGCTAGGGAAGAAGAAACTTTGGCACTACGCGGCGCGAACATTCAAATTGCTAAGGGCGAAATTGTCGTTGTCATGGGGGCATCTGGCAGTGGTAAGTCTACCCTGCTTGCTTGCCTTGCCGGACTCGACGAACCTGATGGCGGATATGTAGAGTTAATGGGAAAACGCTTGACTCGTCGCCCAGAGTTTGAAAGGGCGAGGATGCGTGCCACAAATATCGGGATTCTACTCCAGTCAGGCAATTTGTTTGAATATCTTTCCGTGGAAGACAACATCCGACTCAAGATGCACCTGGCAAGAAAGCTAGACGAGCAGCGAGTGAAAGATTTAATCGCTTGGGTTGGTCTGCAAGAGCGATCCAAAGCCCGTCCATCGCAATTGTCAGGAGGCGAGGCGGCGCGGGCTGGTTTAGCCGTAGCGCTGGCGACTAACCCCAGTTTGTTACTGGCAGACGAACCGACTGGAGAAGTCGATGCCGAAACCGAACTGAAGCTGCTGAATCTTTTCAAAGCGCGTCGTCAAGAAGGGGGCGCGACCCTGATTGCCACGCATAGTAATTTATTGGCTGCTCACGCCGATCGGATTATACAGCTACAAGACGGGAGAGTTATTTATGGTTGAAATGCTAGTTGAAGCGCAAAATCTCAGGCGCGTTTATCAATGGGGCGAGAATTCTGTGGTAGCTGTTGACTCTGCTACCTTCGCGATAACGTCAGGGGCGCGGATTGCCTTGATGGGACCTTCGGGCAGCGGCAAGTCTACGCTACTTTATTTAATGGGCGGTCTCGATACTCCCACATTTGGAAAAATTGCTTGGACGGCTCTTGGCGATCGCAAGTCTTTGCGCCCTCAAAAGATTGCCTTCGTTTTTCAGATGCCCAGTCTTTTAGCTCCTCTAAATGTAGTAGAAAATGTATCGCTGCCACTGCTATTGGGGAACAAAGAACCTTACGTTGCAAGAATTGCAGCAATGGAAGTATTGGAGCGCATAGGACTAAGCGCGATCGCTGACAAAATGCCGGAAGAACTTTCTGGAGGACAGGCGCAGCGGGTAGCAGTGGCAAGGGCTTTAGTCTATCGTCCTCGGCTGATTCTGGCAGACGAACCCACAGGTCAACTCGATCGCCCCACTGCCAAGCTGTTACTCGACGTGTTGCTGGCAACTCTAGAAGGTACGGACACGGCGCTAGTCGTTGCTACCCACGATCGAGCAGTTGCAGAGCGTCTCGATAGCTTGTGGTACGTCCGGCATGGAAATCTCTTAACGAGCAGTAACAAACAATTAGCACTTGGCAATTAGCAATGATCTTCATACTTTGGCTGAGAGGCTTGCTATCGAGTCGTCCCGCTCGTCTATTAGGAGCAATAGTTGGCGTTGCTCTAACCGTAGCTATACTAGCCTCAATTGGTGCGTTTACTGTTTCCAGTGCGGCTTCGATGACTCAACGGGCGATCGCCTCCGTACCTGTAGATTGGCAAATCCAACTGGCATCCAGCTCTGATGCCAAAACCGTCATCGGCGCAGTCGGTCAGTCCACATCCTACACGGCATTACAGCAGGTGGGCTATGCAGAAAGCGAAGCCTTCGTCGCCGACACGCATGGCACTGTCCAAACTACAGGAGCGGGTCAAGTTCTAGGCATCGCCCCACAATACCGCCAAGATTTTCCGACTCAGCTACGCCCTTTAATTGGTGCGCTCGATGGGGTACTCGTAGCCCAACAAACGGCAGCTAATTTGCAAGTCACCGTAGGCGATACCGTCAATATTAAACGAGTTGGCTTACCTGCGATCGCAGTTAAAGTTGATGGTGTCGTCGATTTACCCTATGCCGATTCTCTCTTCCAGGCTGTGGGAGTGCCAGCAGGCGTAGCTCCGCAGGCTCCTCCAGATAATGTCATATTGTTATCCCTAGACCGATGGCATCAGTTCTTTGACCCGCAAGCCGCAGTCAGACCCGACTCTATCCGCACTCAACTTCACGTCCGCATCGGCCATAATCTATCCAACGATCCCAGTGCTGCCTACATCTACGTGCAGCAACTAGCAAAAAACTTGGAAGCACGGATTGCCGATCGTGGCATTGTCGGTAACAATTTGGCGGCGCGATTGGATGGAGTGCGTGCTGATGCCCTTTATTCGCAAGTCCTATTTTTGTTCTTAGGGCTGCCAGGAGCGATCTTGGCGGTGCTACTCACTATTGCTGTTGCCGCTACTGGTAAAGATCGTCGCCGTCAAGAGCAGGCACTACTACGCGCTCGTGGGGCAAGCACGTCACAAATTCTCCAGCTTGCAAGTATAGAGGCTCTCACTGTGGGGATTGGTGGCATAATTCTGGGGATCGGACTCACCTATGCAGCCGCTAGCACGATTGCCCCAGTTGGAATGCTAGCTGGGCGAACGACATTTTTCTGGATTGCTGGTGCAGCCTCGCTCGGATTGATGCTGGCGCTGTTGGCAGTGCTTCTTCCCGCTTGGCAACAAGCTCGCAGTTCTACAGTCACGGCGGCACGAGCAGCGATCGGTAGCAGGCGAAAACCTTTATGGCAGCAAGTCTATTTAGACTTCTTCTTTTTAACCGCTGCGGCGATTTTATTTTGGCAAACGGCGAGTACGGATTATCAAGTAGTATTAGCACCTGAAGGAGTACCGCAAACATCGGTTTCATACGAGACATTTATTGCGCCTCTCTGTCTGTGGCTGGGTGCAGGACTATTGACCATGCGTTTCTGGAACGCGATACTCAATCGGGGTCGATATCCGATCGCTCGGTTATTACATCCAGCCTTGGGTTCTCTTTCTGGTGTCGTTGCAGCTGCTTTAAGTCGCCAACGGAGTTTAATGACTCGCGGGATAGTATTGGTAGCACTTGCCTTTTCTTTTGCCATCTCTACAGCAGTTTTCAACACAACTTACAACGCTCAATCGCGAGTGGATGCCGAACTAACCAACGGTTCCGATGTTACAGTCATGCAACCTCCTGGTTCTGGTGGGATTCCAACCTCTATACAAAGTCAACTGTCAGCCGTACCTGGTGTTGTTAGCACTCAACCCATGCTGCATCGGTTTGCCTACGTTGGTACGGACTTACAAGACCTTTACGGTATCGACCCTTTGCATTTGACTGAAGCAACTAAGTTGGTAGATGCATACTTTGCTGGCGGAAATGCCCAAACGACGCTAGCAGCACTGGCAACTCGTCCTGATGGCGTATTAGTTTCTGAGGAAACCGTTAAAGACTATCAGTTGAAAAAGGGCGATCGCCTGAATCTCCGGCTGCAAAATGCTAAAGATAAGCAGTATCGCGTCGTACCATTTCATTTCATTGGCATCGTCAAAGAATTTCCCACAGCACCGAAAGATTCTTTTCTGGTCGCTAACGCCAGTTACGTCGCTCGGCAAACGAGCAATGACGCAGCAGAGATCGTGTTAATGCGTACTAAAGGCAGCGCAGCTAAAATTGCCGAGCGAGCGCGTCAGGTAGTCACTTCCTTGGCTGGAGCCAAAGTGACTGACATTGGTTCGACGCAACATACTATTAGTTCCAGTCTCACGGCTGTGGATTTACGCGGTTTGACCCGCTTAGAACTGATTTTCGCAGTGCTGTTGCTAACTGGGGCAACAGGTCTGGTAATGGCACTTGGTATGGCTGAGCGAAGACGTAACTTTGCAATTTTAGCGGTATTAGGAGCTAAGGATAACCAACTAGGGGGGTTCCTCTACAGTGAAGGGCTACTAATTCTAGTTGGTGGTGGTGTCATCGGCACTGTGCTGGGCTTTGGCGTAGCGCAGATGTTAGTTAAAGTGCTAACCGGAGTCTTCGATCCACCGCCAGAACTGCTCTCAATACCTTGGGTTTATTTGATGTTGTTGGCTGGAGCGGCGATCGCTTCTACCGCAGTTGCTATAATCGGCGCACAAGATGCATCTAGTCGCGTAGGAGTAGAGATTCTGCGTGACATCTAAATCGTTACGAAAAACTTACGGCTCCCGCTTGAAGGGGCAGAGCTTTTGTTCGAGGATACCCTGGACGTGCAATTTAACGCATACAAGAAATTGCCTGCTTGTCAGTCTCGTCGAGCGGAATTTTTCCAGCACGAAGAAATCTTTCCGAGTCCTTGACACTTGCTGTCTAGAGTACGAAGTAACCCAAAAACAGACAAGAAATATGAATTCCATGTCCGAAGATCGAGTTTTGCTGAGATCGCCAGAGCTAAGAGAACAGTTACTTGGGCATCTGATTGTTTTAGCTGATGCAGAATATCAACGTCAAATGCTGTTGGAACGGGAGTTGACATCTGAGATTGACGATGACTGTTGGGATGACTTTGCCGTTCACTTAATTTATTTTGAGTTAGCATTTGACTTTGTTTACGATGACACGAATTTGATAAAAAACCCTGAAGGTGCGATTGGTGTTTTTCTCAAAGACGATCGCGAAGTGCAGTTAGTTATGGCTGTCATCGATGCAATCGAGCGAGTGTTTACGGCAGTGGGAATAGAGGCTGCCGATCGCGAATACATTAGTTGTCCGGAGTGGCAAGGCGTACTAAAAACAGCCGCTGACGCTTTGAAAGTGATGAATGGCGATCGCGCATGAATGCATCCTTTCCAATTCAGAACATTTCCGATACTGCTTATGGAGTAGCGATCTACCGCGCCATAGAATCCGAACGCCCAGACGCTCTTTTTTGCGATCGCTTTGCTCGCACCTTAGCTGGGAAGCGGGGAGAACAAATTATGCAGATTGGTGGCGGTGAATCGGCTGGATGGTTGCTAGTTGTACGTACCTGTATTATCGATCGGTTAATATTACAAAGTATCGAGCGAGAAGGAATTGATACCGTACTAAATTTAGGTGCGGGACTCGATACGCGACCGTATCGACTCTCACTTCCTGCATCACTCCGCTGGATTGAAGTGGACTTACCAGCCATTTTGGAATACAAACAACAACAATTGGCTGGCGAGTCTCCAAACTGTTCTCTTGAATTGGTGAAGTTAGATCTTACCGATCTCGCTGCTAGTCATGCTTTTTTTACTGAAGTGAACGCTACAGCAAAAAAGGTGCTAGTAATTACTGAAGGACTCGTAGTTTATCTAACTTCCGAACAAGTTGCAATACTGGCGATCGCTTTACACCGACAGAATAAATTTCATGAGTGGATTTTAGACGTAATATCGCCGCTGGAATTGAAATTGGCTCGAAAAAAGTATGTTAGAGAACTCACCGCTGCTAATTCCATACAGCAATTTGCCCCTGAAGCAGGAACTAATTTTTTTCTGACGTGCGGTTGGGAAGTCGGGGAATTTTGCTCGTCACTGGAAGCGGCGCACGAGCTTAACCGCGAACCCCCCTTCAACTGGATTCTCCGCCGATTTGCTCCATTGAAGCAAGACGGAATTATTTTACTGAGGCGGATTTGATCGTGATTGGCATCAAAAGTAAGATCTACCGCGATGCCGCTCGTGCTGGCGTAGAGATCGATCGCTGGCTTTTTGCAGTTTCAGCATCGCGATACAGAGCATGAGCCACAGAAAACCTACTCCATAACCTGCAATCACATCAGTGGGCCAATGAACGCCTAAATACAAACGGCTTAATCCAATCGCAGCGATCGCGATCGCTGCCAAACTGTAAAAAATCTTGGCAGATTTGGGATAATGAGTTGCTAACAAGTAGGCAAGAAATCCGTATAAAACTAAAGACCCTAAAGCGTGACCGCTAGGGAAGCTGAAAGATTTTTCGGAAATTAATTGCTGCCAAAGATGGGGACGGGGTTTGCTAAAGGCTAACTTTAATCCTGTATTTAAAATGACGGCTCCCAAACAAGCAAGGGCAAATATTTTCGCTTCCTGTCGATTGCGCCACCAGAGAATAGCCAAACTGACTATGACAACAAACACGACTGTGCGAGGATTGCCAAATTGAGTTATCGTCAGCATGAAGCGATCGAGTATGGGGTTGGCTTGTCCGTGCAACCATAATAAAAAAGAAGTATCGAAGGAAAACGCTTCTCGCTCTAGCACTTCTTCAAACAGCCAACCTAATCCAAAAATTATCAGCAGGCAAACGGCAAGCCCAACAGTACCAATTGTGGCAATTAACGTAGCTAAACGAGGATGTACGTGACGCAACCAGTAAACTGAAATTTTACGAATCATTTGATGTTGTCTAAACAGGAACTTTCTAGCTTAAACACTAATTGTTAAGAACTTGAAAAGGCTTTCTCCATCAGCTAGATGTCATGTTAAAAAACTTAAGGTTCGCTATTATTTGATGCATCTACCGCCAGAGAGCGATCGCTTGCTGGTACGAACTCGTCAATTAGCGTCACGATAACAGCAGCGGCTGGAACAGCTAGAAGTACGCCAACAAATCCAAATAATTTACCCATGACTAGGAATGTCAAAATCACCATTACCGGATGGATGTTGACTTGCCGACCCATGACCAACGGCTGAACGATGTGAGCATCTATCTGATTGAGAATTAAAAATAATCCTAAGACGAGTAGCAATTTTAATGGTGAGATAGTGAAGGCGACTAATGCAGGTAAAAACGTGCCAGCGATCGAGCCAAAGTAAGGAACGATCTCAAATACGCCTGCAATTATCCCAAAAGAGAGGTACAACGGAATTCCCAACACTGCAAGTCCCAAAGTTGCTCCTACACCTAGAAACAGCATGGCAATACCCGTGCCAAAAATCCAACCCCGCAATCTCACCTCAGTAGCCTTAAGGACGCGCTGAATTCGCTGGTGGTGTTTGCGCGGTACTAGCCGCAGAATGCCGCTAATTAACGCATTGGGATTATAAGCCATGTAGACTGCCAGAATTAACGTTGCTACTGTGTCAAACGTTATCCCTAAAACTTGGCTCACTAAAATGGGGAATGTAGCGAGAATTTGATTGGTAAAATTTCTTAACTGGTTTAAGCTCTTGGAAAAGTCTGGAATCAAGCTGAAATTACTATGAAGCTGTTCGAGTCTCCCACTCAGCGCGTTTAAGTAATTTGGTAGTGTCGATAGAAGCGTTTGAGTCTCAAAAATTATGCTGGGGACGATAACAGCAGCAAGCAGTACGCTAAACCCTACCATTAATCCAATTAACAAGAAGACAGCAACCCAACGTATCCTGACTAGCCTATACAACCAGCGCAGCAAGGTTCGCAAGATAACAGCAATTAATGTTGCTAAAGCTACTATTTTCCAAACTGGCAGTAGTTGGTAGAGAATGTAGAGTGCTGCTGCTACTAGTACAGCCAGTGGTGCGCCATGAGTTAACTGCGACCATCCACTTTCTTTTTCTTTGAAGCTTGCCATTACACTGTTTTAGGTGACGAACGCGAAGTTGTCATGCCACCTTTACTAATACTAGTGATGAATTTCATTAGGCATGGTTGTCTTTGTTCCAATCTTACAATTAGCAGATTTTCATTATAATTTTATTTTTATCTGAAAGCTTCGACGCTCAAGGCTAGTGGTTTCTCTACCAATAGGAATAGAAATAATTCATCCTTATTTCACTTTTTAGCAAAAACTCAATCGTAGGAAACTCATAGCAACGGGGTAAACAGATTGTTATGCGACTTTTATTAGTTGAGGACGAGCCAGATTTAGGTGCGGCAATCAAGCAAGTTCTTCACCATCAGGCTTATGTGGTTGACTGGTTTCTCGATGGCACTCAGGCATGGAGTTATGTCAAAACTGAGTGGATGCACTACACCCTCGCGGTAATTGATTGGATGCTACCAGGATTATCGGGGTTAGAATTATGTAAACGATTGCGATCGCAACATAGCTCTTTACCTGTCTTAATACTGACAGCGAAAGACAGAATGGAAGAAAAAATTATCGGGCTTGATGCTGGAGCAGATGATTATCTGGTGAAGCCTTTTGATATGCCGGAACTTCTAGCAAGATTGCGGGCATTACAGAGGCGATCGCCCCAACTTCGACCGCAGCATCTCCAAGCAGGAAACCTAACTTTAAACTACAGTACTCATGCAGTTACTCGTCAATATCCAAATGGAAATAAACAAGTTATCTCGCTAACAACAAAGGAATTTCAACTGCTAGAATATTTCATGCAGCATTCTGACCAGGTGATTACCCGCGATCGGATTGTCAATCAATTATGGGAAATGGGTGCAGAACCTACCAGTAACGCAGTAGCGGCACAAATTCGCCTCCTCAGACGCAAGCTGGGTGACGATAGCAGCGATCCATTAGTTGAAACAATCTACGGTGTGGGTTATCGGCTCAATACTCATTGTCGCTCGGTAGTTGATAGTTGGTAGTTGTCATGTACTTTAAGCGCGATCGCTAATCGGAAGCATGGAACAAAACCGACTGTTTTATCTCTCTCGCTTGCGGCTGGCTTGTTGGTATGCTGGAGTGATGAGCTTCATTTTAGGTTTAAGTAGTTTGGGCGTTTATCAGGTAGTTGCCCATGCTTATCGAGAGAGTATTGACGAAGGCTTAGAATCAGTAGCAGAAACACTCGATCGCAGCCTTGAACCTGTTGTACAAGAATCTGGAAGTTTACAGCATGTAGCTCGCCATCTCTCATTAAAACTCTGTGCGGAGCGAGTAAATTGTTTTACTCAAACCACAGCAACTAAGCCAAAGACGGTTGAACCAGTCAATTACTACATGCGTTTGTTAGATCGTCAAGGAAAACTACTTGCTTTAGGTGGATTGCAACTCGACCAAACACCGAGAACTATACAGATCGAAAATTGGCAAACGCTAATCAATTCTTCTGGGACTCGCTATCGACAAATCGAACAGCCACTATATCTTAAAAAGAATCTTTGGGGATACTTGCAAGTTGGGCGATCGCTGAGTGACTTAGATCGGCATCTAACTGTTTTGAGGTTAATTCTGTTGATAGGATGGCTGGCTACAGTGCTTTTAGTTGTTTGGTCGAGTTGGTGGCTGGCTGGTTTAGCAATGCAACCTGTATATCGATCTTATCAACAAATGCAACAGTTCACCGCCGATGCTGCCCATGAGTTTCGCACGCCTTTAGCGGCAATACAGTCCACTGTTGAAGCGATACTGACACTGCACGGACAACTCGAAGGGTCAGAAATTGGAGATAAGCTAGCAGTACTCAAACGCCAGAGTAAACGGCTTTCCCAATTAGTAGGAGATTTGTTACTACTGGCGCGGATAGATGGACGACTGGTAGGACAATTTTCGTCGTGCTGTCTGAACGATTTGCTGAGCGACATAATTGAGGAACTGGCATTTGTTGCAGTTGAGGCAAATGTGACGCTGGTAATGCAAGCGCAACCACAGGAACTCTTGTATGTTAAGGGCAATGAAGAACAGCTTTATCGCATGATTTCTAATCTGATTGTCAATGCCATCCAAGCTACTCCCAGTGGAGGCAAAGTGTCGCTGTTGCTAACTTGTAACGAACGTGAAGCCTTAATTCAAATCCAAGATACAGGGGTTGGGATTGCTCCAGAGGAACAAATACAGATTTTTAACCGTTTTTATCGAGTCCAACAAGATCGTTCTCGACGTACAGGAGGATCTGGACTGGGATTGCCGATTGCAGCTGCGATCGCTCAGATACACCGAGGTAGTATCTCCGTTCAAAGTCAACTCGGACAAGGCAGTACGTTTACAGTACGACTTCCCTTAGAAAATTAACATAATCTTGGAGCGATGCCACGCACTTTCGCTCGGCTAAACATAGATATACGCCTAAAGAAATAACAGAATTTCATTTTGATTTCACTTTGCTCTGTCATAGTATTTATGTTTATTATTTGAACGTTTGATATCGATCTCTATATAGTGCTAAACATTCAACTTTTTCAGTCGGCGATCGCGAAGCACGAGACAGAGCATCACGTCTCTTATTGTTCAACAGGTTAGGTATTAAGTAAAAAACAAGTCAATTAAAAAAATTAGTAATCTTTCCAAGTTTTTTACTTTTTATATCTACGATAAATTGCGTCAACTAGGTAATATTACGCCTCCGTAATATTTTCGTCACGCTTTTGTCATACCTGTCTGATACAGTCTTGACTGAAAACTCCTGAAACTCTTTGTTGCCCACAAATACAGAGTGAAATCAAAAACCTGCATAATAAGGAGATTCTCACAATGAAACTAACAACAAAGTTAATTTTAACGGCAAGTTTAGTTGCAGCTTTGAGTCTGAGTGTATCAGTGCCGATATCCTATGCAGCCCCATCTCCAACGAGCGATGAGACGATCGAAGTTAGCGATCGTTATGAAGGGGATAGCAATACTACAAGAGCGTTAGGTTCAACAGGCGATCGGATTAAAGAAGTTAGTGGCGATCGAGGAGCTACACTAAATAAAATCAACGATTACGCTACATCAATTTACAACATAATAAAGCTGCAAAAATGGCGAGAGGCTGAGCTATATCTTGCTCTGCTGCAAAACACATTCCAGCAATTGAAAAATGAAATGAAGATATCCAATGCAGAATTAGCTCAACTCTATTCAAACATTACTGCACTCAGAAGTAGTGTTGCTGCTAAAAACCATCAAGCAATGTGTGATGCCAATCAGATGACACTCATTACCGCTAAATTGGCAAAGCATTTCGATCCTCAAATACCTATTGAGGTTGCAATGCTTGACTACTACGGTCGCGAGTTGGAAATTTGGACGGCAACTGAGAATACAACTAAGTTAAGAGCAGTAAGTGGAAAGATTCGACAAACTTGGGAGGCTTTGCGCCCTTCTATCCATTCTCACAGTGGTTCTACTCAACTCGAAAACTTTGAAGATACTCTAATTGCTTTGGTAGAGAAAGCCAGCTCTCCAACTGAATACAGCTTACTTGCTACTCCTATATTGGGAGAAGTAAAAAATTTGCGTAGGTTTTTTCAGGTTTAAACCTCTTTGAAGTCAGCAGGCTAGAAAGTAAAGCTGACAAATTTGCAATCCTAATAGATTAGTAATCTAGGACGGTAGGATTACCGTCCTAGACGTGGAAAAGATATCAAAATTAGACTGATTTAAGAATCTTCGCTTGTTCGTTACCATAAACTACAAAAATTCACAGATAGAAAAAATAATGAACAACATTATCCTAGCTTTAATTCTCGGCTTAACTGCTGGAATCATTAGCGGTATGACTGGAATTGGAGGTGGCATCATTATTCTACCTGCCCTAGTTTTTTTGTTCGGATTCTCCCAAGATCTGGCTCAAGGCACTACTTTAGCCGTGCTAGTTCCTCCAATAGATTTCCTTGCTGCTTGGGTGTACTACAAACATGGATATACAGATATAAAAATAGCAGCTTTGATTTGTTTGGGATTCTTTTTCGGTGGATTTCTAGGAGCTAAAATTGGTACAACTTTGCCTAGTGGTGTTTTGGCAAAGCTTTTTGCAGTAGTACTACTGCTGAGCGCAATTAAGGTATTTTTTAATAACTCAGCAGAGATTTCGCCCTAACGTGCAAGCTACCATAGATGCGGTTACTTACTGCTAGTAAGAAACTTTATCCTAAGTTTCCGATGAGGGTAGGATAAAAAGCCTCTCCTCCTTTAGAGAATACCTTGATAGATTGTTTTAGGATCGGGAATAGATGAATACGAGCTACTTAAGAAATTTCTTATCAAGGCTGCACTTTAGCTACTTAAGTAACTTTTGCTTAACTCGCTATATTGTTGCAGCTTTATCTGTTGTAGTTGCCCTACTAATGACTCTGTTACTACAACCCCTGCTCAGTTCGACAGTCTTTTCCCTATTTTTTGCTGCTGTAACTTTTAGTGCCTGGTACGGTGGACTGGAAGCTGGGATATTAGCAACTATTCTGTCTATTGTAGGTATTAACTATTTTTTAAATTCTCTAGCTCATACCTTTCAGTTGTGGCACGGAGCAAATCTTCTGCATCTAGTTTTATTCACTGTAGTTGCTTTACTAGTGAGTTCGCTCAATGCAGAAGTTCGGTCTGCTAGACAGCGAGCCGAAAGCAATTTAGCTAAACTTAAATTAAGTGAAGAACGCTATCGCCGAATTGTCGATACAGCTTATGAAGGTATTTGGTTATTGAACGTAGATATGCAAACTGAATACGTCAACCAAAGACTAGCTGAAATGTTGGGTTATGGTGTTGAAGAAATGCGCGATCGCTCCTTTTATGATTTTATCGACCCAGCAAATCAAACTGACATTGAAATTATAGCTAAGCGATGGAAACAAGGTTTTAAAGAGCAGTTCGACTACTGTTTTCGCTGTAGAGATGGCTACCAAATGTGGGCAATTGTCTCCTCTACACCAATTTTGACTTCATTGGGCAAGTTCAACGGCGTACTAGTCATGTTAACTGACATTACAAATCGCCAGCAGGTAGAAGCAGAACGAATTCAACTACTGGAGCGAGAGCAGGTAGCACGGGCAGAAGCTGAAGCAGCAAATCGGATCAAAGACGAATTTCTGGCGGTGCTTTCTCACGAATTGCGATCGCCCCTCAGTCCAATTCTCGGATGGATACAAATACTACAACGTCAAAACCTAGATCGAGCTACTACTCATCGTGCCTTGGCGATTGTTGAGTATAATGCTAAATTACAAACTCAACTCATTGAAGATTTATTCGATGTCTCTCGAATTTTACGGGGTAAACTTAGTCTAGAAATTCATCCAGTCGATCTCGTTTCTACGATTGAAGCATCAATAGAAGCCGTGCGTTTATCAGCAGAGATAAAAGCGATCGAGCTAAAATTTTCTTTTGTAGATTCTGAATGTGAAAGTAAAACACGCCAAAATCTAGAATTTTCTACTTGCCATCAATTTAATTATCCAAAAATATCCAGTCGAGAAATTTTGATTGCAGGCGATCCTAAACGCTTACAGCAAATTATGTGGAATTTGCTGTCTAATGCTGTCAAATTTACACCTAAAGGAGGGCAAGTTGAGGTGCAATTGTCAGCAATTGACAGTCAATGGTCAATGGTTGATCGTAGAGAACAACTAACACACAACAGCTACGCTCAAATTCGAGTTGTTGACACAGGCAAAGGTATCCATCCTGATTTTCTCCCCCATGTATTTGAGTCGTTTCAGCAGGCAGATAACACTACCACTAGAAAATTTGGCGGGTTGGGTTTGGGACTAGCAATTGTCCGCCACTTAGTAGAACTACATGGTGGGACTGTTGAAGTAGAAAGCCAAGGAGAAGGGCAGGGGGCAACTTTTACCGTCAAAATTCCTCTTTTGGAAATAGCAGAGAAAGTAGAGGACGCAGAGGAAACTGAAGGAGAAATTAGCAACGATGAGCTACTAGGAGGCGTAAAAGTATTGGTTGTGGACGATAACCCAAATATGCTAGAGCTGATGACTTTCGTCCTCAAAAGGTATGGGGCAATCGTCACAACAGTAACTTCTGCAAAACAAGCACTACGAGCATTAGTAGATTCAGAGCCAGATATAATGCTGAGCGATATTGGAATGCCAGACGTAGATGGTTGTATGTTAATGCGTCAGATTAGAACTAGCAAGGTAGAGCGAATCAGACAAATTCCCGCGATCGCCTTGACTGCTTACGCTAGCGATCGCGATCGCCAACAAGCACGAGTGGCAGGTTTTCAAATACATTTAGCAAAACCAGTAGAACTTGCCAGCTTAATTACGGCGATCGCCAATCTCGTCGAGCGCAAAATCTAGAAACTAATTTTATCTTCAGCTGCTCCACATCGTTCTTACCTGCTGACGCAGTTAAAATCCTCCGCAAGATACTTAAACCCTATTTTGAGATTGGAGAAGATCGTGCTAACTCCTTATAGCTAGGAGTTTATCAATTTCTATGCAGTTACTTCGGTTTCTTTATTTTGTCTTACTAGTAGCAATCCTGACTGCTTGTAACAGCCAGTCCTCTAGCAGTACTGCTAAAAAAGAACTTCAAACAATCGGCTCGTGGACGGCGACAGCACACTTACTCGCCGATGAGTGGTTGCAAGGTGCAGTGCCAAACGTTTACGCTCGGCAGACACTTCAGAAAGTAGAGAACAACCTTCAGCAAGAAGTAGAGACCTTGACCAAAACAGATCTACGCAAATACCCTCATCTACCAACCCAGCTACAGCAGCTTCAGCAAAGCGTGCATCTACTGTCGGCAGCTATCGCTCAAGGAAACCGAGCTACAGTTACTCAACAAATACAACAACTCGCCACACGCGAACAAGAACTTCACCGCCTCGCAAACAGCTTGGAGGCACAACCATGAGCAAGCTGTTAGAAATTGCTTTAGGTATTGTCACCAGTATCGGCGGCTTTTTAGATGTGGGTGCGATCGCCACGTCAGCCGAAGCAGGGTCGAGTTTCGGCTTTCAGCTAATCTGGGCAATAGTACTCGGAACGATCTGTGTCATCTTCTTGGTAGAAATGTCCGGTCGGTTAGCAGCTGCTAGTAAACATACGCTATCAGATGCCGTGCGAGAACGGTTTGGGTTCAACTTCTACGTCCTGCCGCTGCTAGCAGAAATTATTGTAGACTTTTTGGTATTGGGAGCCGAGATTGGCGGAGTTTGCATTGCCCTGCAACTTGTCACGGGTATAGGTTTTCGTTGGTGGGCGCTCCCCGTTGCTTTTGCAATCTGGCTGATGCTTTGGAAAGGCAACTTTGGCTTAATTGAGAATGGTGTTTCCCTGTTAGGACTCATCACCCTCGTATTTGTCGTCGGCAGTTTCAAATTGCATCCCCCCTTACCTGCATTGGCATCGGGACTGTTGCCAACTCTCCCTCGTCAAGATCTCATTCACTACTGCTTCATTGCCGTGAGTATCTTGGGAGCATTAATCAGTCCTTACCTGTTTTACTTCTACTCCTCTGGGGCAGTCGAGGATAAATGGGATGAGGGACACTTGGGGATTAATCGGGCGGTTGCCACTCTAGGTATGGGTTTTGGCAGTATTGTATCGCTGGGAGTTCTCATCGTAGCAGCAATGGTGTTGCATCCTAGAGGTATTCAAGTCGATAGCTACGAACAAGCAGCCCTGATGTTAACACAACCTTTTGGCTACTGGGGTTTCATCTTATTTGCAGCGTCTCTCGGTATTGCCTGCTTTGGTGCTGCACTGGAAGTTACTCTCGACACCGCTTATATCGTGGCTCAGGCTTTGGGGTGGAATTGGGGCGAAAGTCTACGTCCAAAAGATGCGGCTCGATTCAGTTTCGTCTATACAGTGTTTGTCTTTCTTGCCTCGCTGCTGATGGTAGCAGGTATCGATCCGCTGCAACTAACTCTGTTTTCGATGGCATTAACAGCAGTCATCCTACCAATCGCGATTTTGCCGTTTTTAGTATTGATGAATGACGATCGCTACGTCGGACGACACCGCAATGGTTGGATTAGCAATACTGTTGTGATTTTCACGATTGGACTGGCGTTTGTCTTGGCGATCGTGGCGATTCCTCTAGAAATCTTAGGAGGCTGAAATCGATTTGAGATTTGAGATTTTGGATTCTGACAATCGCAAGTGAGAAAAAATGGACTTAATTCGAGACGTATTAGATAATCAACTGGTCGATCGCAGTGGGCGTAAAATGGGCAAAGTAGACGGTATCGTTGTCGAGCTAAGGGAAGGAGAGTCGCCACGATTAGCTTACATCGAGACTGGTTTGCCAACACTCGCCCGCAGACTGCATCCGCGAATCGCACGTTGGGTAATTGCCTTAGAGCGTAGGTGGGGCGCTAAGCGAGGAGAATCTTATCGAATTCCTTGGTCAAAAGTGCGCGATGTTGGCATTGATGTGGACGTAGATTTAAACGCAGAAGCAACACCAGCTTTGGCTTACGAGCAGTGGTTGCGGGATGCGATCGCCCACATCCCAGGAGAGCGATAATGGATCGCGAAATTCATTTGGAATTATTAATTGGCAAGCAGGTAGTAGACATTGATGGCAAACCTGTAGGACGGATAGAGGAAATCCGCGCCCAATCTCAAGGAGATGAGTGGGTAATTCAGGAATACCTACTTGGTTTCGGGGCAATTTTGGAACGACTTTCTGCTTGGACGATTGGGCTAGCAATTCTGCATCGGCTGGGCGCACGCAAGATTCGCGGCGGCTTCAAAGTACCTTGGGACAAGTTGGATTTGGCAGATCCAGATCGTCCTCGCTTGACCTGTACGCTCGATCGCTTGCAAACACTATCGGAGCGATCTTCATAAAAGCGGTCGCTTCCAGAACAAATAGATTTTGTCAGAAAAATATGCCACGAGAGTCATTACGGAATTCTTTAACTGAAATTTTGTTACCGATCGCATTGATCTTCGGTCTGATTTTACTGCTAAGCATCAACGTTGGAGCGGCTAAAGCAGAAATGGCAAGTAGTCCGCTAGAGTCATGGTTGAAGCTGATTGTGGGATATTTAGCTGCTGGAGCCGAAATTGCGGCTGCGATGGTAATTGGAGGGGCAATTATTCGGGGAATTCTGCTTTATTTACGTCAATTATTTTCGCGATCGAAACAGCATCTCAATTCAACTGAGACAATCCGCCTCCAATTAGGGCGAGTACTCGCTCTAGGACTAGAATTCACTGTTGCTAGCGACATTTTACGCACGGCAGTAGCTCCAAGCCGTCAGGATATTTTAAATCTGGGAGCAATTGTCCTTTTGCGAACGCTGCTGAACTATTTCTTGGAACGCGAGATCCAACAAGGAGAGCATACCCGATCGTCCCAACCAGAAACTAGAGAAAACTCGTATCGTGCGGTAGCCAGCGATCCTACTAGTGGTAGGACAAAAGATTAAGAAGAACCAGAACAGAAAGTTATGAATCAAAAGCGTTCTAGCTTAAAACCAATTCAGGGCGCAAATCGTTCGCTCCGACGCAGGCTGGATCTAAAGGGTGAGTTAGCGTTAGCAACAGCCCCAACTATAACAATACTAGCTGTACTAGCTTTAGTAGAAGTACTCAGTCGGCAACGCTTGCTGTTTGCTTCTCTCGCATCCAGTGCGTTCCTGATTTATCTCGATCCGCAGCATGGCACAAACACAGTGCGAACGCTGTTACTCTCGCAGATTATGGCTGCAACTATCGGTTTAATTACTTATCTGTTAATTGGTCCTGGGTATGTTTCTGGTGGAATCGCAATGGTTGTAACTATCATCATGATGATTCTGCTAGATGTAGTACATCCTCCTGCTGTTTCCACATCTCTCGGCTTTTCCTTGCGTTCTGGTAATGAAAGTAATCTCATTTTGTTTGCATTGGCGGTGGGGATTACTGCAACGTTAATTGGATTAGAACGCTTTGCTCTATGGATACTGGCACGCTATGAGAATCGCTAATTAGTGGTGCAAACCAAAACTATTTGAAATAAGATGGGAGCTGAAAAATATGAAACAAAAGTGAAAATTATTGACTCCTAACGATACAAATCTCTGACTAACAAATTTACTTCAATTATTATTGAAAAATGTGTATAATGATTAAAAGTTGAAGAAGAGTAGCAGCTAACTAAATTTAGTTAGTACGCTTGAATCAACACACTGGCATTCAGCCTGGTTCAAGTGGCAAGACATAACTTATAGCCCACATAGCGAGTTGCTTATAGAATGTGGCTGTCAGTATCTTGCAAGCGAGACCTTCACTGAGTTCGTTTCATGGCGAGCTTGGTGATGTGTCTCATCGCTTCTCAAGCTCGCTCAAATAACAAGAAAAATTTGAGGAGTTTGAGGAATTGTTACAAGCTTTTACTGCGGGTTTGCTACTAATTACAGTATCAGAATTAGGCGATAAGACCTTTTTCATTGCTGTCATTCTTGCCATTAAATATTCTCGGAAACTAGTATTTAGTGGAGTTATGGCTGCTTTGGTAGCAATGACTGTTATTTCTGTTTTGGTGGGGCAAGTCGTATCGCTATTACCCCGCAGTTATATTCATTACGCTGCAATTATTTTGTTTATTGGCTTTGGACTAAAGTTATTGTATGAAGCAAGCCAAATGCCAAATAAATCCGATCGCAATGAGGCGCAAGCAACAGCAGCTTTACTCGATCGCTCTCAAAACCGCACTTCTATCGGAGTTTTGATAGAAGCGTTTGTTTTGACTTTCTGAGCAGAGTGGGGCGATGCCTGCGGCAAGGGCAAAAGCCCTACGCACGCAAATTGCTACTATTACTTTGGCAGCGTCGAATAACTCATTAGGAGTAACAGCAGGAGCAATTTTAGGACATGGAATTTGCACGGCGATCGCTGTAGTAGGTGGGCGACTGATTGCAGGCAGAATTTCAGAACGCACCGTTACGGCAATCGGAGGATGTCTTTTCCTGATTTTTGCAGCAGTATCCTTATTTGAAAATATTTGAACTTTCATCCTAAATTTTTTCTCAGCCAAAGTGCAACTGGACTAGTTAATATGCGAGCTACTCGTTCAGCCTTCATAGGAGATGCTCCCCAGCAAATCAGCAGCTTTACGTAAGCCTGTTCTTCATCTGAAGGGCTTTTCTGGCTTAGCAGGCTTAAGTACTCCTCATCGGACATATTTAAATTGACAATTTTGCTCATATGAATTAGCTTCTTTGCTTTTTAATAATAGGCTTAATGGTAGCTGAGCTATATTTACCCGCTACCCAATTATGAGAACAATATGAAAATTATAGCTCTCAATCTCAGAGTTTGCCTCTAACCCCAGGAGATGACTGAGCAAAACTTTTTGCTATCCCCAGCCTGTGTAAGTCTTTTTACTTAAAAGGTGCATGATACTCGAAGCAGCAATTTTGGCTAGACGATTGCAGCAGCTCCACAAAATTGCAATACTTCCGCCATAAGCGTGTCATATGGAATGTTTAACATTAATAAACAGATTGGAGATCTATCTCCTTTAAAAAAATCTAGAGGATCGCCGCACTGAAAATCCTCAAAAATCTTTAGTCAATTATTTCAGGTAATACCGATGAAAACAGACCTTCCTGAATCTCAAAGCGATTCAGATCGAATTGACGATTTTAATCTCGATCGCTCAGACTCAAAAGTTTATACGAACCGTAATTCCAACAATAAAAATAGCGCCACTTATTTAACATTAGGACTAGCCACCCTTGCCGCGATTATTGCAGGTAGTTATGCCTTTAAAAATGATAGTACTGGTGTTGCTCAGCAGAGTCGATCGCTAATTTCTACACCAACTACCTCAACTCCAGTTGGTAAATTGACAAACTATACAGACACTAACTTCATTGCTGCTGTGGTTCAAAGTGTAGGTCCAGCAGTGGTCAGGATTGATTCGACTCATACCGTGACTAATACTGCCCCAGCAATTTTTCAAGATCCGTTCTTTCGCCAGTTTTTTGGTTCGGAAATTCCTACCCCACCAACTAAACAAATCGAACGCGGTATTGGTTCCGGCTTCATCATTAATCCTAATGGAGAGATTTTGACAAATGCCCATGTCGTTCAGGGAGCAGATACCGTTACCGTAACCCTAAAAAATGGTCGTTCCTTCAAAGGTTCGGTCATGGGTGCTGACCCAGTTACGGATATTGCCGTAGTTAAAATTCAGGCAAATAACTTACCAACAGTTGCTCTGGGCGATTCTAACCAGCTAAAGCCAGGAGATTTAGCGATCGCAATCGGCAATCCATTGGGGCTTGACAACACCGTTACCTCTGGAATTATTAGCGCGACAGGTCGCGGTAATATTGGTGCTGCTAACGAGCGCGTCAACTTTATTCAAACTGATGCTGCAATTAATCCAGGTAATTCTGGTGGACCATTACTTAATTCTCAGGGACAAGCGATCGGCATTAATACAGCCATCATTCAAGATGCTCAAGGCATCGGCTTTGCGATTCCAATGAATCAAGCTAAAAGTATTGCCCAGCAGTTAATTGCTAAGGGTAGCGTCAAGCATCCTTACTTGGGCATTCAAATGGTAACGCTAACTCCAGATATTCAGCAAAGCTTGAACAACAACCCTAACAGTGGGATAACAGTAGATACAAACCAGGGTGTATTGGTAGCGAAAGTGTTACCCAAATCTCCTGCTGACCGCGCTGGACTGCGGACTGGAGATGTAATTCAAAAAATTAACGGGCAGTTAGTTTCGAGTGCTAGCGATCTACAGCAGATAGTAGAGGAAAACCAAGTTGGTAGTAGTTTGGAATTAGAACTCAATCGCCACGGACAACCTCTAAATTTATTCGTGAAAACTGCCGCAATGCCTATTTTGGGGCAATAGCGATCGCAGTAACAAACTTTGTATTGGCATTTTGCCTCAGATGGCTGGAGCGAATAAGTTCTATGACTCAACAAACGCAACCTCATTTTGAAAATCCTTGGCTCGAAACTGCGAAAGTTTTTGGGCTAAGTCTGTTGCTTGCCTTTGGCATTCGTACCTTTGTTGCAGAGGCTCGATATATTCCTTCTGGTTCAATGGAACCAACGCTTCAAGTGAACGATCGCTTAATTATTGACAAGCTGAGTTATGATTTTGAACCACCTCAACGGGGTAATATGGTTGTGTTCAAACCCACCAAAACTTTAAGGCAACAAAACTTTCACGATGCATTTATTAAGAGAGTCATTGGCTTGCCAGGAGAAAAGGTTGAGGTGAAATCTGGACGGGTATATATCAATGGCTCTGCTTTAAAGGAAAACTATATTGCCGCTCGACCAGACTATCAATGGGGTCCGGTAATTGTTCCACCCAACTCCTACTTGGTACTAGGAGACAATCGGAACAACAGCTATGACAGCCACTATTGGGGATTCGTACCGCGTCACAACATTATCGGTCGGGCAATCTTCCGCTTCTTTCCTTTCAACCGAATTGGCGAATTGAATAGCCCCGTTTATGTTGCTTCCCAATGACAGCCTACAAAGCCTGTGCCAAGCCCCTAGGTCAGGACGTACCACTTTGTACTAATCTGCCGTGACACTTTTCTGCTTTACAAACCGACTGCGATCGCAATATTTTCGCCGATCATATACGACTTTCAAGTTATGTCAAGGAGACACAATTATGAGTGAATTATCAGGCAAAACCACTTTGGTAGCGGAGTTAGAGCGAAAAGTAGGACGATCTCTAACCTTCACTAGTAAGCAAGCTAATGCAGGTGTTGCAGCAAATTGTCAGCTCCAGGAAAAGACTACCCAGAGCAAGGGTGAATTATCAGGCAAAATTGCTTTGGTGACAGGAGCAGGGCGAGGATTAGGACGAGCGATCGCCCTCGCAATTGCCCAAGCGGGTGGAGATGTTGCCATCAATTACCAGACCCAGAAGCAGGCTGCCCAGGAAACTTGTCGCCTAGTAAAACAACAGGGATGCCGCGCGATCGCGGTTCGAGCCGATGTCTCGGTTGCGGCTGATGTAGCTCGAATGATTGAGGTTGTGGAGCAACAGTTGGGAACTGCGTCCATCTTGGTGAATAACGTTGGGCTTGTCCGTCCCAAAGCAATTGAGGAAATTCAAGAAAGAGATTGGGATGAAGCCATTGCCGTCAACCTCAAATCAGTCTTCCTAGTCACTCAAGCCGCCTTACCAAGAATGCGAAAGCAAGGTTGGGGACGCATTATCAATCTCTCGTCTATCGCCGCTCAAACTGGAGGAGTCGTGGGTCTCCACTATGCTGCTGCCAAGGCAGGTATTCTAGGACTGACCCATGCTTATGCCGCACAACTGATTGGAGAAGGAATTACAGTTAACGCGCTTGCCCCTGCACTGATTGAAACTGAAACAGCCAGCACCAATTTACAGGTACACCCCGAACAGACTCCTGTTAGTCGCTTTGGTAAGGCTAAAGAAGTTGCTGAGGCTGCTGTGATGTTGGCTATCAATGGCTATATCACGGGGCAAACAATCAATGTCAACGGTGGGATGTACTTCAATTGAATGTTCCAAAAGTAGCTTATGCGTCATGTAACAATAACGCCGATACATAGTATTTGTCTCTCTAAATAATTGCCGCGATGTAGTGATGTTGTTGCTAGTGCTGGAATCGCGGCTTTCAAGTTTGGCATTTGTCGAGAAAGTTTTGTTTGTCCTAGTACCATTCCTATGAAATCCAAACAATTGAACGCTCCCACTAAATCCATATCGTCAATCTGGAACTATGCATCTTTGGCAATTGTGGCGGCTGCGCTGATGGTAGGAATTGGGCTTGGGGTTGGCTTGAGTTCTTCTGTCAATTTCAGTCCTGAAAACGTCGCTAGCAGCCAATATATCGATCTTGCTGCACCAGATCCGCAAGTTTGCGTGCAATACGGAGCTAGTGCTATGACATTGGATGCTCGTCTATTCGTGACGCTCAAGCCTTTTAGCGTGTATATTTCTCAGCCCAAGATGCAACCAGGATGTGTTATTCGCAGAAACGACTGGGCAGTTTTGGAGCAAAAGAATTTGGTAACAGCCACTCAGGAGCAAGAGTGTAAAAATAGAATGAACACTTTCGGCTTTACCGGAACTCTGGAAAACTCACCTCAAATTGATTGTGTTTATCAGAATAATGCGGCTGGAAATCTCTTCCTGAAACAGGCAGGAATTTCTCAGCAAGCAAGATAGCGGATGAACTTGAGTTGCTATCTTTTTGTTAATCGCAACGGACTGTCTACGAGAATGCCTGAATTCTTGATTTACCTTAACACTTCCAACTTTTGCAACAACACAAGCGCGGAGTTTACAACGAACAGTTTTGAGTAGTTGGCAAGAATAGGATAGGATAAAAACTGTATGGCAATGGAGCTTGCCACAACCGCCACTCATCAAGACCGTTTTGAAAACAAGACGGCTAGCATTTAATAGTGATGAAATGGCTGATGGCTCCTACTTTCTGAACTCGTTTCAAGAGGGTAGGGCTACTTATAGGTACTCCCATCCTGGAAGAGCGAGAAGACAGCTAGAAAAACTTCTCCAGGAGTTTCGGGGGTTGAATGGTATGCTGAGCTATGTGTTTGCGGAGCTGGGTAAGACGCAGGGATTGCAGAATCTCGATTCTGCGTTCCACACTCCCCTGCTCGTCAGTTTGGGAGCAATTCCTGGTGCGTTGAGCCGCTACTACTTGACCTTACTCTGCGCCCGTTGGCTTGGCATTGCGTTTCCCTACGGAACCTTTTTCATTAACCTGACAGGAGCTGGAATGATGGGTTTTTTCGTCACTTTAGCTGCAAAGCAAGCATTCTCTATTCCCGAACTGCAATGGCTGGTTGCAGTAGGCTTTTTGGGTTCTTATACGACATTTTCGACTTATGCCCTAGATGCCTCAAATCTTTTGAGAACTAAAAGTTATAAAAGGGCATTGCTTTACTGGTTGGGAAGTCCAATTTTAGGTTTTTTGAGCGTAGAACTGGGAATGTTTTTAGCGAGGCAAATCTGATGAGTGCTTGGGAGCAATTGACTATTTACATTACCGAGTCCGATCGCTGGCAAGGAAAACCCCTGTATTCAGCTTTGGTGGAAGCCGCCCGACAGCAAAGACTAGCTGGAGCAACGGTAAATAGAGGCGTTGAAGGATATGGTGTAAGCCAACACCATCAAATTCATACCGCTAGCATTATGGAACTTGCCAATCTGCCAATCGTAGTTACGATCGTCGATCGCCCAGAAGCGATCGCCCAGTTTCTTCCCTTAGTTAAAGAAATGGTAACGCAAGGGTTGGCGATCCAAGAAACAGTGAATGTAGTTCACCACGAGCCTGCTGAAAAATCAAGGTAGAGAGTCAACGCGAATGAACCAGAAAAATGCCGCTCTGAAATTTGTCATTGTGCTGGGAGTTGTGAGCCTTTGTGCCGATGCCACTTATGAAGGGGCACGCAGCATTACAGGCGCATTTTTGGGAACGTTGGGAGCCAGTGGCACTGTGGTTGGATTGGTGGCAGGTTTAGGAGAATTAATCGGTTACGGGCTACGTTTGGGAATTGGCTATCTGAGCGATCGCACCCGCCAGTACTGGAGCATTACGACACTGGGCTATTTCATCAATACAGCTGTTGTCCCTCTGTTAGCCCTGGCTGGACGGTGGGAAGTCGCCGCTGGCTTAATGATTGCCGAGCGCACGGGGAAAGCAATTCGCACCCCTCCCCGCGATGTTCTGCTGTCTCATGCAGCAATGCGGGTAGGTAGAGGGTTTGGCTTCGGCTTACACGAGGCGATGGATCAGATTGGTGCGGTATTGGGACCGTTAATGGTAGCGGCAATGTTGTATTTCCAGCACGGTTATCGAGGCGGCTTTGCGATTCTAGTCATCCCTGCCGTTTTAGGCTTAGGTGTTTTACTAGTTGGACAGCGGATTTACCCAAATCCCCGCGATTTTGAATCGCATACAGCCGAATTGAAAGCAGAAGGGTTGCCACAAATATATTGGGTTTATCTGGGGGCGATCGCGCTGATTGCCGCAGGCTATGCCGATTTTCCCTTGATTGCCTATCACTTGCAACAAGCAGCAATCGATAACAGCAGCCAAATTCCCCTGTTATATGCACTGGCAATGGGGGTAGATGCGATCGCCGCTCTCATCTTCGGACGCTTGTTCGATCGCATTGGTATTACAAGCCTAGCGATCGCTGCGCTCATCGCCTCTGTTTTTGCTCCATTAGTGTTTTTGGGCAATGCGCCCTTGGCTTTGGCAGGTATGGTGTTGTGGGGGATCGGGATGGGAGCGCAGGAGTCGATTATGAAAGCGGCAGTTGCGGGAATGGTATCACCAGACAGACGGGGTTCTGCTTTTGGGATTTTCAATACGGGATACGGTGTGGCTTGGTTTCTAGGGAGCGCTCTGATGGGTATATTATATGATGCTTCGATTAGCGCACTAGTGACCTTTTCGGTGGTGATTCAACTGGCAGCAATTCCTGTATTGTTATGGGTTAGCCGGAGAGCGAGGACAACTTGATTCAAATGGTAAGTCAGGAGGCTGCTATGAATATGCTAGAGCGGCTGACAATATATGTTGGTGAGTCAGACCATTGGCGCGGGAAGCCCGTTTACATTGCTCTGGTGGAAGAGGCACGACGCAGAGAACTTGCTGGAGCTACGGTGACTAGAGGGGTGATGGGGTATGGCAAACGAAATCATCACCGCATTCACACGGCTAGAATTATCGAGCTGTCCTCGGATTTACCGATGGTTGTGACAATCATCGATACACCAGAGGCGATCGCCTCCTTCTTGCCATTGGTCAAAGAAATGGTGGTGGGTGGCATTGCGATCCAAGAAACTGTAAATGTCGTTCACCACGTTCCGACGACTCACTCTCCCACAGGAAACGCTTAATCATCTCAATTTTCATGTCTTCTCAAGTACGTAACACTTCAGCTAAGGCAGCCCCCACTTGGAGAGCGAACAATCCTAACAAGGCGCTGCCTGCCCAGTACGGGAGATCGCTTTCCCAGCTACGCTCTAATAGCCTAGCCGTGTCGAGTTCGTAGGTTGAGAATGTCGTATAAGACCCTAAAAAACCCGTTGTCACCAGCAGCCGGACATCTGGATGAATGGTAATTATCCGTTCGAGCGACAGCGTAGCAAAGAATCCCATCAGGAAACAACCGCTGATGTTGATAAACAGCGTACCGTAGGGCATTGCAGTGCCGAATATCTGAACGAACCACGCACCGATGTAATAACGACTGAGCGCCCCAGCGACTGCACCAAGACCGATCGCCACAGGAGCGCGGATTGCAGGATTTTTTAGCATATCAAAAGATCTAGGAGAATTAAATAACGACCTGGATTATCTTTAATGACACTGCTAGGTACTGGCGATCGGGAGAATTAGGAAAAGCAATTATTCGCTCCTACTCTCCCAATGCTAGCTTGGAAAGTAGGAGCCATCAGCCTTTCAGATATTTACAAGCTTTTGTTTTACAGCCATAACTGGTAAAACATTTAGCACGAACTGAAGCGGCGGTTTTGGCAAGCTCCATTGCCATATAGAATTTATAACACATCTTTTATCTAACTAACGATCGGTCTTTTGGTATGGGACTATAAAAAAAGCTAAATGTATTAAATATTTATTCAGTTCTACTACACGGAATTAATTAGACTATATAGCAAAGTTGACAAAACTATCAGTGTAATAACGACGTAGATGCGATCGCCTTGCTTAACAAAAGCAAATGTTAAGAATGCAACTCTGACAATTGGGGTAATAATTAGTAACAGCAGACCAAATTGGATCAGCCCTCGCCGTCTTAGCGATAGCGCATTCCTGACAATACCAGGGAACGTGCGTAAATCCGATGGTTCGCCGCGAAACACTTGATAGTTGGGAGAGTCCATCCCGTAGCGGCTCAGATAAAGAATTCCACCTAATAGCACGACTGAGGCAGATAAAATTACTCCCAGCCGTAGGAGGTTGCCAACTATCTGTTCGACTTGATGCTCTGTCCATCTAGCCCTGGAATTTGACATTTCAAATCCGTCCCGTTAAACCGTTGTAAATCATTTGAATTGCCAGTAGCAGAATCACAACGCTGAAAATCTGTCGTAAGAGCTTAGGTTTAATCTTAACTAGCATCCGCGCACCGATGAGGGAACCCGCCAGTACCCCCAACATCACAGGCATTGCTAGCCCTGGATCGATGTATCCCCGACTGAGATATACCCCTGCCCCTGCTGCCGCCGTCACGCCAATCATAAAATTACTGGTAGTGGTGGACACCTTAAAAGGCAGTTGCATTGCCCGATCCATTGCTAGCACTTTCACTGCTCCCGATCCGATTCCCAGCAAACCTGACAAAATTCCGGCTAAAAACATTAAACCAAAACCCGCAGTCACATTTTGGACGTGGTAACTTTGTTCCCCCTCCGCAGTAGGATAGCTACCATCGAGTTTTAAGCGGGTAGCCAGAGGATCGGGCTGAGTATTGAGTTGATGCTCCTGTCGAGAGCGATGGGAGGAAAAAGCAGAATAAAGTAGAACTAAGCCGAAAATGACAGCAACAGTGGAAGTTGGTAGCTTTGCAGTCAGGAAAGCGCCAACCAACGCCCCTATGGTAGTAGCAACCTCTAAAAACATCCCGATGCGGACATTGGTAAAACCTTCTTTAACGTAGGCAGCCGCTGCACCTGACGAAGTGGCAATGACTGAAACTAGAGATGCCCCGATCGCATAGCGAATATCGACCTTGAACGCTAATGTTAAAAGCGGTACGATAACCACGCCGCCACCTAAGCCAGTCAAGGCTCCTAGAAATCCCGCTAGTAAGGAGCCTAACCCAACTATCAGAGTAAATTCTAAGATGTTCACGCGATCGCTGCTCCTGTTTGGCTGCTAAGTTTGTGGATCGAGGTGCAATTGGATTGCTGTTATTGAATCGATCGCAATTTAATCTTCTTTCTGGTTCAAAGAATAAGTTTGCTTGATTAACGGGTGGTAGAGCAACGATTAACAACTGGTAAAAATATAGACTTACTTTTCTTGCCTGAATTAAAAGCTAGAGTGGATTGAACCAGTCAAATTGAAAATTAACATCTATCTATAGATAAATGGTAGAAAACTTCAACTAGATTAAACTCAAAACCAAACTTAAACAAGACGTGGCAATAGTTTTTTAACAACTCCCCACTATAGCTTGCCTCATTGCGTAGAGGCTTGTTTCCTGCATTCAAGGACAAAGCATCAAATGACGATTCTTCGCCATATTGCGATCGCGCTGACGTATATTGGTTTAGGGTTAGGTTATCTGCCTGGAATGCGGATGAATCGGGCAACGATCGCCGTGGCGGGAGCAGCTTTACTGCTAGCGTTAGGGGTACTGGATTTAAAATCGGCGTGGCGGGCGATCGATTACAAAACGCTAATTTTTCTATTCGGCATGATGGTAATCAGTGCTAACTTGGCTGTATCTGGCTTTTTCCAGTTAGCTCTCGATCGCGTCGCACGTATCGCTCGCAGCCCTTTGGGGTTGCTGTTAGTACTGACTTTTGGTGCAGGTATTCTCTCGGCTCTATTTCTCAATGATACAATTGCCCTAATCCTGACACCCCTAGTTCTAGACTTAACTGGATCGCTCAATCTCAACCCAATTCCTTATTTACTGGCGTTAGCAGGAGCAACGAACCTCGGTTCTGTAGCAACTTTGAGCGGTAATCCTCAGAATATTCTCATCGGTTCCTTCTCTGGGATCGGTTATCTAGATTTTGCCAAGGTGCTTACGCCTGTAGCACTGGCGAGCTTGGCGCTCCAGATTGGCTTACTATGGTGGTTATATCCAGAGGTGCGATCGCTCAAGTCTTCTTTGACTCCTCCCTCAAGACAAGATCGACTTTTAAAACCGCTTCTAATCAAAAGTTTAATCGTTACAGGCGGTTTGCTAATTGCCTTCATAATTGGCATTCCGCCAGCAGAAGCAACACTGATTGCCGCAGGTTTGTTATTGATTACTAGGAGAATTAAACCAGAGCGAATTTTACAAAAAGTTGACTGGGATTTGCTCGTAATGTTCTCTGGATTGTTCATCCTCACTCAAGGCGTACAAAATCTAGGAGAATTGAACTTATTTTCTAGCTTCGTTAACACTCCCGTAAATATCTTGTGGGTGACAGTGTTGCTGTCTAATTTAGTTTCCAATGTTCCAGCAGTTCTACTATTACATCATTTAATTCCTCATCCAGATTCACACACTTGGTTATTACTTGCAGCAGGATCTACACTGGCAGGAAATTTGACATTATTAGGCTCTGTAGCAAATTTGATTGTGGCGGAAGCAGTAGCAAAGCAGGGGCAAAAGTTAAGTTTTTGGGAGCATTTACGCTTCGGCTTACCTTTGACTGCAATTACTTTATGTCTAGCCTACTTCTGGATCTACTAACCTTACATACGAGTGCTTTTCTTCAACTCAAATACTGAAACTGGGTATTATTTGTTAAGTAGTGCGATCGATGCAATGACTTCATCTGGACGACAAATTCAAGCATTCTTTTGAGTTAACAGCCCCTTGACGTGTATTAGCTCGCGTCCTTGGTTAATCAATCCTAAAAAGAACTTCCCCCACCCCGATCTCCACGCTGGCTGGGGTGGCTTCAATGCTGACTGAGTGGGAAAGCGATTGAAAATGAGTTCCAATTCGCTCTGTCCATTTTCATTCCACAATTGCTCGATTGGCTTAAATTCTTCTTGGTATGGAAACAGCGGAGCATTGCACGCTAGTTTTTGAGCGTATTTAGTTAATGGCTTAAAGTAAATTGAATATTGCAATCCTGTGATTGGATTTTCCTTTATCTCGAAGCAGGGAAAAAATTCTGGAAAGCGCCGTCTAGCTTCCCGAAAACGATTGTATATCTCTTGCTCCCAGCGTTGGTGAAAAAAGTTTAAGGAGATGTTGGCTGTATTTGTTGTTTTCTGCTGTGCGACAATTGGTAGCTCCCATACTTGCAAGCATAAATTGAGTCTTGGGCTGTTGGCGATCGCAACTGGAAAATAGGGAATTGATTGTTGTTTCTCCGGTGCTAACCTGTTAGATGTACGAAACACATCCTTACCTCCAAGGAAATCTACACAGAACTGTTCGGTAAGAGTTAGGTTTTTCGCAGGAATTGTAATGCGGTCAATTTCTATCTGTTGCTGATTAATTAAGCTGTTTAAGTCATTTGATTCGTTCATCATTCTCTTCGCACTCTTAGTTATAGCGGTAAGGAAATCTAGATTGCTTAGTTATTGTAGTAGCTGAGTATGTCAGGAACTTGACAAATAAATGTCACTTTTGTAAAGCAATGCTTCTTCTGAGTGTTTGTAAGGAGCGATCGCCTAGCAGTCACAACAGCAACTCTCTCTTTGGTCAGCAGACTTTACTTTATACATTAAATGTCAAGAACTTAGAAAGATTGACTAGAACTAAAAATAATTACGAGTAATTGCCTCGAATGCTATCAAATTTCATCGTAAATCTCTTTATTTTGAAAATCTTTTCTAGTTCTTTACTTTTGAGACTTACAGTGAAACCACTAACTCAGAATATCGAGGTTTCACCCTATGAAAACTCCAAAGAAAATTCTCATAGCAACTGCCGTAGTAGGTAGTTTTGGATTTGGCGGCTTAGCGCCAAACGCCTATGCAGCTCAACCTCAAACTAGCATCCTAGTTGCCCAAGATAGCGATCGCGATGGTGAGGCTAATGAAGATGCAAAAGAGCAGCAGGAAGAAGCTCAACTGCAATCTCTCGCTAAAATAACAGCTCAACAAGCCATACAAGCTGCTGAAACTGCTAAAGGTGGCAAAGCAAGTAGTGTAGAGTTGGAAAATGAAAATGGTAACTTGGTTTACGAGGTAACGATTGGACAAACAGAAGTTTATGTAGACGCTGGTAATGGCACAGTCCTCTATACTGAGGATAAAAATCAAGAGAATGAGCAGAACGAGGCTTCTCGCCCTAAGAGTAGCATTCAAATTCCAGATAATGATGGTGAAACTAACGATGATGGTACAAAACGATAAAGAAGTTGAAATCTACACAATCTTTTAGTTAATTAGCAGAAACTAAATTGTGGGACTGTTGAAGATACTCTTTAATAGTCCCACAACTTAAAAGTTAGAATTTTATCGAATAACCATGTCATATCGAAGGATAATTAACTATAGAAAAAATACTATAAATCCCGCTATGCGAAATCAACGTCCCTCTGGTTTAGTAGCTATAGTTATTTATAAAACTTTTTTAGCAATAATTCTGGCGATCGCTGCGATCGCTATACTTTTAGCATTACAGAACTATCAGTCTTTTACGAGTTTATCAGAAGCTTATATTTTAGAAGGAAAATTAAATATTATTGAGTGGTTGATAGAAAAGATTACAAATATCAAACAACAAACCCTTCAATTTAGTGGAATAGCAACTGGAGCTTATGCTGCTGTCACTGCAATTGAAGCGATCGGTTTATGGTATGAAAAAGCCTGGGCAAGAATATTGGTATTAGTACTAGTTGGTATCAGTATTCCACCAGAAATATTTGAGTTAATCAAAGGAATAACCATACTCAAGCTGCTGGTGTTTGTCGTAAATATAGCGGTTTTCTGGTATTTACTGCGTCATTTTCCCAAACATGGAAGGCAACTTTGACTTACTCTTCTAGCTATATTGTAGCTGTCACGACGCGATCGCGTCCCTCTGTCTTGGCTCGGTATAAAGCTGCATCGGCTGCTTGAATTAGTTCTTGAGTTGTCGAGCCGTGGTACGGGAACGCTGCTACTCCCAATGAAAGAGTAATAGGATCGAGCAGTTGATGTTGGTGCTTCAACTGAAGCCACTTGACTGCTTCCCTAATACGTTCGGCTCTTTGTTGAACTGCCCCTAGAGGCGCATCTGGCAGAATTAACATAAACTCTTCACCGCCATACCGACAAGCAATATCTCCTGCTCGAATCTGCTCTTTCAAGAACTTGCCTAATTCTCGTAACAATGTATCGCCTGTTGGATGACCGAAAGTATCATTAACTTGTTTAAAGCGGTCAACGTCAAGCATAATAATTCCTACTGGTGTTTGCTCGCGTTCGCCTCGACGGACTTCGCGTTCTAGCGTTGCTTCCAAATAACGACGATTGAATAAATCTGTCAGCGGATCGCGCACGCTCTGGTTTTGCAAGATCTCGCGCAGTTTTAAGTTGGCTAATGCAAGAGCGAGATTTGCAGCAACTTTAACTGCTAACCTTTGTTTGGCAGAAGTTAGTTTTCCTTTTTCCAAGTAACTCAAGTACAGTAAACCAAGGACTTCTCCTTGTGCCATCATGGGAACACAAATATACTCAACAGGCAATGAGGAAAGCAAGTGTTGGCACAACCCGCAACGAGTGTTTTCTGCTAGATACATCTGTCCGCGCCGCAGTGCAAAGCATTCATCTAATGCAAATACTTTTTGACTGCTGAATGCCGTTTCCCAAGCTGCAATACTCGCTACAAGGGTGCGATCGCCAGCGATCGCAAAGACTCCACCCGAAGCATGAGGAAATAATCGAGGTACTACCTGAGCGATTACCGTATGAGCTTCCTCAACCGTAAGGCAAGCTTGAAGCAAATCGTTCATTTCGTTGAGTAAGTTTAGTTCGGCGTTAAGATTTGATAGTTCTGCCGTGCGTTCTTGCACCAGCCGTTCAACATGAGCCGTGCGCTCTAGCGTCAATAAACAAAAAGCAAAAATCCCAGTACAAAGTAAGCCAATAACTAACACGAGCCATATCCGCCGATGGTTTTGGAAAGCCATATATTCTACTATGGGTAGGACGGCTATAACTGCCGAAACATAATGGCGATCCAAAGCTAAGGCTCCTATTATAGAATTTCTAAGCGATCGCAGGTTTGGGTATAAGGTTTTAGGTATCAGATGTCCAGTCATACTATTGTTCAGCCGTATTTTGTATCGATGATGCATCTGTTCTGAGCCAAGTAAAAGATGGCTGCAAGTTTGCACCCCAAACCTATTGCAAGATTGTCAAGAACTTAGAAAGTTCCTTAGCTTTGCGATCGCGAAGTTGCCGAGCGATACCAAAAAGATGAAATTAACTAAGGTTTTGTATAGTAACGCACCGCAATTGACATAATTTTGCAAAGTTTACAAAGTCAGGTAAATCTTTTCGAGTTCTTGACATTTATTACCTAACATCGCAGCGTCTTCTCTCTATTTTTGGAATTTGCTCAAATCGATACAACAATAACACTGTATATATTCTCTGCTGGAGTTACAAATGACACCATCAAGTCGTACTGAGAAATTGAGAAACAAAGCACGTTTAAAAAACAATACGTCTCTCAGATCGTGGAAAAGAAAGTTTCATGAATACACTGGTGAGAAACTCAATTTCTTTCAAGTCATTTTTCGGCTACAAGGTTCGGTGATTAAAACCATTATTCCTTGGTTACTTTTCTTCTGTGGATATAGTTTTTTCATTGCTTTACTTGAATATCACGATAAACATATACCTTTGCCAAAGATAAGTAGTGGCGTTCCTAACGTGGTCTTAAGTTTAAATCTCATCTTGAGTTTGCTGTTAATTTTTCGCACGAACACGGCTCACGAACGATTTTGGGAAGGTCGTAAACTTTGGGGATCGTTAGTTAATACAGTTCGTAACCTGGCTCGTGGAATTTGGGTAGTAGTCGAAGAAAGGGGAACAAGCGAGCGAGTAGAAAAAGAGGCAGCATTGCGATTAGTAGTTGCTTTTGCAGTTGCCATGAAACTGCATTTACGCCATAACTCTATGAAGAAGGAATTAAAAGTATTAATGACTCCCTCACAATATTTAAAACTTAAAGAGACAAATCACCCACCTCTAGAGATTGCTTTGTGGCTGGGAGAATATTTACAATCTAGGTACAGGTACGGTCTTTTAAATGTATATCAACTCACTGCCTTACAGAAATTAGTAGACGAGCTAGTAAATATATTAGGCGGTTGCGAACGAATTTTAAAAACTCCCATGCCCTTGCTATATGCCATTTATCTCAAACAATTATTAATCAATACTTCGGACAGTTTTTGGCGCTTGGCAGTAGACAGAAAAGCCATCGAACCGATAGAGTGCCTTTTAGAACAAA